>NZ_QEHP01000121.1:49026-71291 GCF_003094695.1 Chryseobacterium sp. HMWF035
AGACAGTGTTTTCGGTAAACACTCTAAAAATACACCGCGGGATGGAGCAGTAGGTAGCTCGTCGGGCTCATAACCCGAAGGTCATCGGTTCGAGTCCGGTTCCCGCTACTAAGTAAACGTTTGTCGGTAACGTTTTTAAAAATATACCGCGGGATGGAGCAGTAGGTAGCTCGTCGGGCTCATAACCCGAAGGTCATCGGTTCGAGTCCGGTTCCCGCTACTATTGTAAAGAGTATTGCAGTTTTTGTGATACTCTTTTTATTTCTTTAAACCGTGAATTAGTAAATGCCGGTATGGCTTAATTTATGCAGGTATCATGATACACCATTAAATCATAATATCATGTATAAAAAAATTCTCGCAGGTTTGGGCGGAGCAATCGCGCTGAACCTTCTGCACGAAACCATCAGGAAAAATTTTGATAATGTTCCCGAAATCAATAAAGTGGGAGAAGAAGCATTAAATAAAACTTTGGCGAAAGCTGATGCCGAAATTACAGATCACGATAAACTGTATGCCGCAACCTTAGCCGGAGATATTATTGGCAACGGAATGTATTATGCAACCACTGCTACTACAGGTTTTAATATCGCTTCCGGATTGGCGATGGGAATCGGAGCCATTACACTTCCGCAAAAGATGGGTCTGGATGAAAATCCTGTTGCTGAAACTACCCAAAAGAAAGTAATGACGGTGGCTTATTATCTCTTCGGAGCTATTGTTACTAAATTTATTTACGATAAAATAAAATAATCTACTATAAAAATTTTAAGGCGGTTTCAAAGTTAAGGCAATGCTGAATTATACTTTTGAAACCGCTTATTTTTTTACATTTTTTTCAGGGAAGAAGCTTTATGAACGGCTGATTTTCCTGTTTTTTCGCTCATGACTTCGTATTGTGGTTCATCCTCTGTCGCTCTTCTCTGCTTATCCATAAATACAAAGTCTTTTTTATGAATTTTTGTAATCTTTCCGTGAGTTTCTCCGTTGCTAGAATTCCATCTCACCATGTCTCCTTTTTTTAATGTGCTCATTTTTGTTTTGGATTTGGTTGTGATGTACCATTCAGTTTTTGTGCCATATTTTAAAGTTTATAAGAGGAAGATTTGGCTGCGCTTATTTAAATCAGATAAGGTACTGTGTTAAATTAAAATATCTCAAATTTTAAAATGAATAAAAGTCAGAGCTTTAAAAATTAATATGTTTTTCTATGCTTCATGCCGATCAAATGAAAGTTCATGTGACTTATGTGTTTAAATTAAAATTTACCTCCGAAAATAAAACTTTGAATTGTAAATTCATCATTAAACAAAAAATCCCGCTTAAAAAAGCAGGATTCCGTATCATTTAATTAAAAAAATAAATTATTGTGCTAACTGATTGAAAGGTGTAAGTGCATTATCATCAGCCATTGTCTGCCCGATAAAATCTTTCTTCTGATTTCCTTTCATTCTGTTGGCTGCATCATTTCCGTTAAAGAAAGACTCGCTTAGTTTTGTGGTGATTTCAGAAGGGTTAAATTCAAATTTTGTATCGCCGTCCACTCCAAGATATCCGTTCTTTCTTGTAAGATTAGTGATGTAGTTGTTATAGTTAATCAGAGTACCTCTGAACATATTATTGTGGTATTCCATGCACTTCTTCGCTTTTTTGGAAGAATTGTTCAGGATGCAGTTGTTCATATTTCCTCTGTACAGTCTCCATTCAAGCTCTACTTTTCCATATTCTTTTGCCAGAGCGGTTTTGCCGTTAGAAAGAATATTCGGATTGCTTTCTTTTTCACTGATCTCTTTTAGATGCTTGATCACTAATGGAACGGTATTTTCGATTTTAGTTTTAGCTTCACCTACCGCACTGAAATCTGCTGCAGGAGAACCTTTCTTTTGAGCGGTAGTAATGTTAAAAATAAGTAATAATAGTACAATTAATAAATTATATCTTTTCATGAGAAATTTTTAAAGCACTAAAATAAATATAATTTCCCGGTTTAGACAAATACATTTTAAATTTATTTAATAAAAATTAACAATTTTATAACGTAAGTGGTTCATTATTGTTAAAATGATGTTTTAAAACTTTTTATGAAAGTCATTTTTTATAATCATTCCCAAAAATTCTTATATATTTTTAATATCTTTAAGGTATACAAGACACGATACTAAAATCACATTTTAAGGCTATGAATCATAAGATTGTTGCTTTTACTCTATTACTTACCACGAAGTTATTTTGTCAGCAGCTTACCTTACAGCAATGTATAGAAAAAGGAAAGCAGAATAATGTTGCTGTAAAACTGGCGGAACAGTCTTTGGAAACAAGGCAGAAAATAGCACAGTCCAGCAAAAACAATATTCTTCCCAAAGTCGATTTTCTTGGCGGATACAACTACATTGGAGAACCCATCAGAGTAAACCTTCAGCAGGTAAAAGACGGAATTGTGGAAGGTTCAGCCAGTCAGAGTGCCTATTCTGCCAATGCGGCTTATCAGCAGATCACAGGAAACCCGCTTCCGCAAAAGGTGCAGAATGTCATTTATCAGACTTCAAAAGATATCATCAGCGCGGTTTATCCTAATTACAATCCCGCCATTGCCAAACAGAGTTATTTTCTTGCCGGAATACTTGTAAGACAGCCCATTTATCTCGGTGGAAAGCTGAATGCTTCGAGAGAACTTTCGAAACAGCAGGTGGAAAGCGGGAAGGCCAATCTTGAATCTATTCAGAATCTTAATTCTTACAATATTTCGCTGAACTATATTCAGATCATGTACCTCAATTCCATGATCAAAAAGCAGGAGAAAATGGCGGAAGCTCTGGAAAGCAATGAAAAGTATGCACAAAACCTTCTGAAAGCAGAGATCATTCCACCTTATCTTAAAAACTGGTCAGATATTGCCAAAATTCAGGGCGAAACTACTCTTAAGAATTTACGGCTTGAAAAGGAAAATACGTTACTGACTTTAAAAGATTTGATGGGAATTCCTCTTGATGAATCTTTGGAAATTAACGAAGAATTAAATGAAAATATTGAAGTCAACAGTTTTGGTTCCTCAGATAAAAATACCGATCTG
Organism: Chryseobacterium sp. HMWF035; assembly: GCF_003094695.1. NCBI lineage: Bacteria > Pseudomonadati > Bacteroidota > Flavobacteriia > Flavobacteriales > Weeksellaceae > Chryseobacterium > Chryseobacterium sp. HMWF035. The sequence continues at coordinate 52,097 of NZ_QEHP01000121.1, forward strand.
AAATTATTACAGAGTAAGAAAAAAGAAGCACAAACTACGAACGATATTACAAAATCTCTGTCTAAACCCAATATTTTTGCCATTGGAAATTACCAGTTTTTCAGAAATGATCTTCCTTTAATCACGCCGCCGTGGTTAGTGGGCGTAGAAGTTCAGTGGACACTTTTTGATCCTGAAAGAAGATCCAAAAATCAGGCTTCTGAATCTTTGGTGAAAGAAGCAGATCTGTTAATAGATCAGAAACAGAAATCGGTGGATCTTGCCGTCAGAATTTCTGAAAATAAACTCATCAGCTTCAAAGAGCAGAAAGAAACTTTGGATCTTGCGAGAAAACAGGCATATACCACTACAGAAATGGTGAAAAAAAGAATGGAAAACAGCCTTTCTTCCGTAAAAGATGTAAACGATGCTCTGCAGCTTCAGTATGAGGCAGAGAAATTGTATTACACGTCTCTGGTGGCTTATCAGACGGTGGTAGCAACTTATTTTTATATTACAGGAAACGTCGAAAATATTACCAATTACATTCCTTAAACAAGATGAAAAATTTTATAAAAAATTACTGGGCAGTATGTATTCCAATTGTTGTATTAGTCATCGCGCTGATTTATCTTCTTCAGAGCAAATCTTCCGACAGCAGTAGCAAAGATGCGGTTATAGGAATGGTAGACGCTGAATTTGTGGACGTTTCGGCTTCACTTCCGGGTAGAGCTTTGGAGCTTTTGGTAAAGGAAGGCGATGATGTAAAAGAAGGACAGATTATTGCACAGATGAAAACCTCCGAGATCGAAAGCATACAGTCTCAGGTTTCAGAAGCGGTAAAAATTGCACAGAATCAACTGGATAAAGTGAATCGCGGAGTAGAACCGGAAGTATTGAAATCAGCCGAGAATTTACAGCAGATTGCACAACAGCAGATGGATCTGATGTCTAAAACGTACAGCCGTTTTCAGAATTTATATGCTGAAGGAGTCGTTTCCGGACAGGAACGCGACGTTATTTATTTCAAATACAAAGCAGCCCAGAAAGAACTGGAAACTGCCAATCTTAATGTTCAGCTTTTGAAAAGAGGAAACAATGAAGAGCTTAAAAACTCAGCACAGTCGGTTTTAAATCAGGCAAAAAGTGCGGATGAACTTACGCAGGAAATAAAAGACAATGCTTCTATAAAAGCACCTGCTTCCGGAATAATTTCTACGGTTATTGCCAAAAAAGGAGAAATGGTAAATGCGGGGTATCCGATGATGACAATTCAGAAGGATCAGTCTTTTTTTGTCAAATTTAATCTCCGTCAGAATCAGATGGCGAAAATAAATAAAGGAAGTCTGGTGACCATGAAAATTCCCGGCTGTACGCCTGAAAAAGTTCAGGGAAGAGTGGCAGAACTGGCTCCGGCTTTAGGCTACGCAGACTGGGTTCCGGAAAAGCAGAACGGAGAATTTGAACTCAGAACATTTCAAATCAAAGTAAGACCGGAAAATGCAGGTTCCATTAAAGGACTTCGTTCAGGAATGACAGCACAGCTTATTTTTCAATAATTTAATTTACAAGAAGAACCTTGAAAACAATCAGCCAGATTATCATTCGGGAGTGGAAACGGATTTTTTCGATTCCGAATTTTTATGTGGTTTTATTGGTTATCCCGCCTATAATATTTCTTTTTTACGGATTAATTTACCAGAAGCAGTTTGCAAAAGAACTTCCAATGGCAGTTTGGGATGAAGATCAGTCTTCTGTTTCCAGACAGCTTACGGATATGATGGATCATAGCGATCTAATTCATATTACAGAAAAGGTTTCCAGCAATGCAGAAATAGAAAAGTTAATGAAAGAGGGAAAGATTTTCGGAGCCGTACATTTTCCTAAAAATCTGGAGTCGGATGTTAAAAAAAATCATCAGTCAAACATTACTTTGTATACCAACGGAGCGTATCTGGTTCCTGCAAAAATGATTTATAAAGGAGCGGCAGAAGTTATTATAAAAGGCGGTCTTGCCGTAGTTCTCCAGAAAGCGGAAAAGCAGGGAATGCCTGCTGAACAGGCAACAGCTTTGGTTCAGCCGATAAAACTGAATACCACAACGCTCTACAATCCGGACTTTAATTATCAGATGTATTTAACACCCGGACTGATTACAGTCGGACTTCAAATGGCTTTGGTCGTAGCTTCTGTTTTAATTTTAAATCTTGAATTTAAACGGAATACAATTGATGAACTCTTAAAAATTTCCGCTTCTTCCTCACAGATCGTAGTCGGAAAAACACTTGCTCATCTTTGCATTTCATGGATTCTTTTTGTATTGGTCGCTTACATTGTATTTCCTGTTTTTGAACTGGGAAAACCGCAGACCGATTTCAATTTTTTCCTGATCTATACTTTAATGTCTTTAGCCTGCATCGGCATCGGAATGATGCTTTCCGCAATATCCAATAATCTGCTTTTTGTAACCGATGTGGCTCTGTTTTTTACTTCTCCTGCTTTTGTTTTCAGCGGTTTTACATTTCCGCGCTGGGCGATGCCTTGGTACGATCAGTTTTATGCAGATATTATGCCTTATACGCACTTTCTGGATGGTTTTATTAAGCTTTATTTCATGGAGCTTCCTTTATCATATGCAACGCCTGAGATTTTTAAACTGCTGATTTTTATCGGAGTAACATTTCCTTTAAGCATTGTGTTTTTTCAGAGAAAAATTAATAACTATCTTAAAGAAAAGAGCGTATGAAGGAGATTATTAACATATTTAAAAGAGAGCTTCGGAATGTTTCGAAAGATTCGAGTCTGTTTCTGATTTTGCTTCTCGCTCCGATTCTGTACGCGTTCATGTACGGAAGTATTTATTTAAACAAAGGTGAAGAAAAGGTAAAACTGGCGTTAATTGATGATGACGGAACTGCTATTTCCAGAACATTGACGCAGCAGTTTAATTCCACTTCCATGATTGAAATCGTTCCGGCTTCAAATATTGCCGAAGGACAGGAAAAAATGTATCAGGGTGAAGTTCAGGGGTATTTTTATATTCAGTCTGGATTCGAGAGAAATATTTTATCGCAGAAACAGGCAAATGTGAATATGGTTCTCAATGCTTCCCGTTTTTTACCTTCCAGCGATTTACTCAGCACTGCTACCAAAGTATGTTTAACGGTTGGAGCAGGAGTGAGGAAAACGTACTTTAACAAACAGGGAATGGGAGAAGACGAATCCATGAAAATGACCAATCCCATCAATATGGATTACCGTCCTCTTTACAACGCAAGTATGACGTATGGAGGATTCCTGTTGCCCGGTTTATTGGCGATTATTCTTCAGCAGACACTTCTGATTGGCGTTGCTGCCGCTTTTACTTCAGAAAGAGAAGAAAATAAACTGCTGAATCTTTATGGAATTTCAAAACAGAGTATTTCTAAAATGATTTTTGGGAAAAGCATCCTTTACTTTTTTGCTTTTATGATTTTCGGATTGTTTTTCGCTGTAGTGAATTTCTCTGTTTTCGGGGTTGAAATTCGCGGAAAAGCTATTGATCTTGCGGTAATTTTTGCGTTATTTATTTCTACAATTATCATTTTCGGAATGTTGATCGGCAGTTTGTTTAAGACGAAACTGTTTGCATTTCAGGTTCTTGTATTTTCCTCTTATCCGATATTTCTGATTACGGGATATTCAATGCCGTATCAGGCGCTGCCGAAATTTGTTCAGTTTTTGTCTGATGCTTTGCCGACATCTCCGTTTTTAAAGACCTTTATTTCTATTGTACAATCCGGAGGTTCGCTTTCAGATAATCTTCCGTCGGTCATTCATCTTATTATTTTATGGATCATTTTTGAAGGTCTTCTGATTCTGAGAATAAAATATCTGGTCAGTTCATCAATAACAGAAAATAAAAATCGGGAGTAATCTTTATGATGGTCTGAGGATTTTTAAAACCAGGCAAATAATCCTACCAAAATTTCTTTAACAAATTTTAATAAAATTTATTTATTTGATTATCAATAATTTATGTGTTTTAATCTTTTATCACTAAAAAAATAGTTGTTTGGATGGATTTTATTTCTAAATTTGTATAACTAATTTCTTAGTGATATAAAATTTTCGTGAATATTTTTATGTCACATTTAATGATAAAAATGAAAAGGATATGAAAATTCAGACTTTAACAAAAGCAGAAGAACAGGTGATGCAGTATTTATGGAAACTGGAAAAAGGATTTCTGAAAGACGTTCTTGATCTTTTCCCTGAACCGAAGCCTCACACCAATACCGTTTCTACCATTTTAAAAGTGCTGAAAGAAAAAGAATTTGTAGACTATAATGTATACGGAAGACAGCATGAATATTTTCCGTTGGTTTCCAAGGAGCAGTATTCCGGAAAAACCATTAAAAGTCTGGTGAAAAATTATTTCAAAGGATCTTACAAAAGTGCCGTTTCTTTTCTGGTCGAAAAAAATGAAATGACAGTGGAAGATCTTGAGATGCTGTTAAACGAACTTAAAAAGAAAAACTAACCATGGAAACTGTACTTCTCTATTTCGGAAAAGTTATTTTATGTTCCGGTGTAACGTTTCTGTATTATCAGTTGTCTTTAAAAGACAAGACGTTTCATCACTACAACAGATTTTATCTTTTGTCTGCGATGCTCATTTCTTTATTGCTTCCTTTAATAAAGGTTGAAGACTTTACCATTGAAGTAAGCAATGACTTGTATAAGTTGATAGATCAGGTACAGAATTTTAATACAATTAAAAACTCAAACAATGATTACATTTATTTTAGAATTATTTTTTCGGCTTTGGGACTTGTTTCTTTCTATTTTTTAGGAAGATTCGTCTATGGGATTTTCAGAATCCAAAAGCTTAAAAGTCAGTTTCAGAAAGAAAGTTTCGACGGGATTAATTTTTACCATACAAACTTATCCGAAGCTCCTTTTTCTTACTTTAAAAATCTTTTCTGGAAGAATTCCATCACACTGAATTCTGATCTCGGGAAACAGATTTTGAAGCACGAAATGGTGCATATTGAACAGAAACACTCCTTCGATAAAATTTTTATTGAGATTATTACCTCTGTTTTCTGGTTCAATCCCTTTTTTCATCTCATCAAAAAAGAAATTAGTTTAATTCACGAATATCTGGCTGATAAAAAAGCCGTAAAACAATCGGACACCAAAGCATTTGCGCAGATGCTTTTAGCAAGCCACTTTTCCGGAAACCAGTTGCCTGCAACCAGTCCGTTTCTTAGTTCAAATCTAAAAAAACGATTAAAAATGTTACAAAAACCTAAAACCAAATTCGGGTATGCGCGTAGAATTTTTGCATTGCCGGTAGTATTTTCTGTTGCGTTTGCTTATTTGGTAAATGCCAAAAACCAAGAAATTAAAGCAACGAATATAGAAATTGAGAAAGCCGTTTCTCAGATTAAAAAAGGAGATCAAATTATCATTAAAAAAGATACCATTACTCCAGATTCAAAAGATCGAATTGTCGTAAGTCCAAAAGTGTATAAAAAATCTGAAGACGACAAAAAAATAGCAGATTTAAGCAAAAAGATTCAGGAAAAAAGCCAGAATCTGAAGAATTTTAAGCCTGAAAGTGACGAGTACAACAAAAACCTCGAAGAAATCGGAAAACTATCCGGAGAAATCGGAAAAATTGCAAGCTCAAAAGATTTTCTGAAATCGGCAATGGTGATCCGAATGGACGGAAAAGATGTTAGTATCAACGATTATTTTAAATCCAAAGAATGGAAAGATCAAATGAAAGAGCTGGAAGAGCTTAATATTGAAATTCCTGATATTCCAGAAATGAATTTTGATTTTCCCGATGCTCCTCCAAGTCCGCCCAATGCACCGAAAGCGCCAAACGCTCCAAAAGTAAAAGTGTATTCTTTCCGTGATTCCAGAGATATGAAATGGTCGCCGGAATCTGAAAACAGCTTCAATTTTTCCGAACCAAAAGTAAAAGAATCTGCGGCAATGGCTAAAAAAAGAGCGAAACTTGAGAAAGAAAGAGCCAAACTGGAAGAAAAAAGAGCCAAATTAGAAGGTGAAAGAGCTAAACTGGAAGCAGAACGAAGAGCATTGGACGGAAACAGAAAAGTGTACATTTATGGCAATACTTTCAGAGGTTTCCCTGATGAAAAAGTGTTCAGAATCCATGCAGACAATATTAAAATCGATAATAAAAATCAATCTGTTGTTGCTTCGGGCATCAAAAATCTAAACGGAGCGGGAGATATGAAGATCTATATTAACGGAAAAGAATCTACCAATGAAGAAATGCAGGCTCTGGATTCTAAAACCATTAAAAGAATGGATGTAAACAAAAGAAACATAGACGGAAAAATGCAGGGCGAAATCCGAATTCAGACTAAATAATCAAGTTTTTTAAACTCTGCTGATTATTTCAAAATAACAGCAGAGTTTTTTTTAAAATGCAGCTTATGAAATATAAATTACTCCTCTTTTTATTGGTGGGAATTCTTGCCAATGCACAGATCAACCGTTTTTTCTATGATTACAAATTCATTCCCGATTCCAATAATAAGGAAGACGTGAAAAGCGAAATGATGTACCTTGATATTGATAAAAACGGTTCGAATTATTACAGCAGAACAAAATTTGTCGCCGATTCCACTTCCAGAGCAGAACTGGAGAAGCAGATCAAATCATTTTCCGGAAATATCAGTGTTAACAGAAGAGAAAATCCGGGACAGGTTTCATTCAAAGTAACCAAAAGCTATCCCGATTTCAAAACATATCTTTTCAGAAGTGTTTCTTCGGATCAGTATAAAATCAGAGAAGATCAGAAACCAGAATGGAAAATTTTATCCGACAATCAGAAAATCGGGGAATACAATACGCAGAAAGCAACCACAAACTTTGGCGGAAGAGAATGGATTGCGTGGTTTTCTACGGATATTCCTTTTCAGGACGGACCTTATAAATTCTACGGTTTACCGGGACTGATTGTTAAAATTGAAGATACTACAGGTTCCCACATCATGACTTTGGTCGGAAATAAAAAGGTTACCCAAGCTGCTGCTTCAGAAAAAGAACCGGAACTTCCGCAAAACATCAGGGTTTTCGGAATGGGCGGAAAAGAGCTTGAAGTAACGGAAGATCAGTTCAGAAAAGCGTGGAAAGATTATGTAAATGATCCTGCTAAAAACATGAGGGAAATGATGATGAGGAATACCGATAATTCTAAGATGACTTTTAAAGTAAAAACTTCAGACGGAAAAGAAATCTCAGATCCTAATCAGGTTTTCAGGGAAATGGAAAAGAGAACAAAAGAATCTCTGGCAAAAAATAACAATCCTATTGAACCGGATCTGGTAAAATAGTAGGTTAAATATTTCTTAAACAGGGCGAAAGTAATTTTGCCCTGTTTTGTTTTTGTTATCTTTAGAACTGCAAATCATAAAATATGACGGAAAAGGAAAAATGTGCGAAAGGACTTTTGTATAATGCCAATTACGATCAGGAACTTATTGAAGAAAGAATTAAAGTAAAAGATCTTTGTCAGGAATACAATCTCCTGAAAAATTCTGATATTGAAGGAAGAAATGTATTGCTTAGAAAAATTTTAAGTAAAGTAGGTCAGAATATCTGCATTGAGCCCAGTTTCTGGTGCGATTACGGATATAATATTGAAGTGGGAGAGAATTTCTATTCAAATCATAATCTGGTAATTCTGGATTGTGCGAAAGTAACTTTCGGAGATCATGTTTTTATCGGTCCCAACTGTAGTTTTTACACAGCAAATCACCCCATAGATTTTAAACAAAGAAACGAAGGTCTTGAATCTGCTCATCCCATTACAGTAGGAGATAACGTCTGGTTCGGAGGAAATGTAGTGGTTCTCCCCGGAATTTCTATCGGCAATAACTCGGTGATCGGAGCGGGAAGTGTCGTTACAAAAGATATTCCGGACAATGTGGTTGCAGTGGGAAATCCTTGTAAAGTAGTGAAGAATATTATGAATTAAAAATTTAAACTAAATAAAAAATATTAATGAAGAAGATCATTATTGCGTTTGCATTGCTATTGGGAATGTTGTTTAATGCCCAAAACAAACGTTTTGTTTATGAGTACAGATTTGTTTCAGATTCTACAAAAAAAGATGTATCGATCACAGAATCGATATATCTTGATGTTTCTAAGAAAGGTTCGAAATTTTACAGCAGAGACAAATATATTTCAGATTCGTTGATCGAGGCTCAGTCGAAAAATCGAAACGGAGATTTTTCCAAAATTAAGTTCGGAATGGTTCCTTATGTTGTTCAAAAATCTTATCCCGACTATAAAATTTTGTTCTTCAATCGTTTGGATATGGATGAGTACAAAGTTTCCGATGATAGGGAAATGGAATGGAAAATTTTACCTGAAAAAGAAAAAGTAGGTGAATTTAATGCACAAAAAGCAACAACGGATTTCGCCGGAAGAAAATGGACGGCTTGGTTTGTTGCCGAAATTCCGATTCAGGACGGACCGTATAAATTTCATGGATTACCGGGATTAATTGTAAAGCTGGAAGATCAAACGAACTCTCATTCTTATGTTTTAAAGGAAATTATAGATTTAAAAGATCGGGAATGGAAAAGTCAGGAAGAAAATCATAGATTCGGAGCATTGGTTCCTTTAAATCAGGAAAAATATAAAAAACAGTTTCTGGAGTACCGGATCAATCCGACAAAAGGAATACGGCAGATGCTTTCCAGCGGAACCAAAATCATGATGACCGACGAAAAAGGAAATAAGCTGGATGTGGAAGACATGATTCGAGAGCGTGAGAGAAAAGTGAAAGAAGACAATGCAAAAGACAATAATCTTCTGGAACTGGATTTACTGAAATAATAATTACGGCGCGGAAACGAAGTTTCCGCGCCGTAATTTATTCTGGAATATAAAAGATATATTAAGATAATTTTTGAGAATCTGCAACAAACTGCGCCAATCCGCTGTCTGTTAAAGGATGTTTCAGTAAACTCAAGATCGGAGGAAGCGGTGAAGTAATTACATCTGCTCCAATTTTAGCACAGTCGATAATGTGCATCGAATGACGGATAGAAGCTGCTAAAATTTCAGTTTCATACATATAATTATCAAAAATCAATCTGATTTCCTGAATTAAATTCAATCCGTCAGTAGAAATATCATCCAGTCTTCCCAGAAAAGGAGAAACATAAGTTGCACCCGCTTTTGCAGCCAAAAGAGCCTGTCCCGGAGAGAAAATCAGCGTACAGTTCGTTTTGATGCCTTTATCTGAAAAATATTTTAATGCTTTGATTCCGTCTTTGATCATCGGAATTTTCACCACGATATTCGGGTGGATTGCTGCCAATTCGTCTCCTTCTTTAATCATTTCTTCATACGTTGTAGAAAGAACTTCTGCAGAAATATCTCCGTCTACAATTTCGCAGATGGCTTTGTAATGATTTTTAATTGCTTCAGCTCCCTGAATTCCTTCTTTTGCCATTAAAGACGGGTTGGTTGTTACCCCATCAAGAATTCCAAGATCTTTCGCTTCTTTTATTTGCTCTAAATTAGCAGTGTCAATAAAAAATTTCATTTGTTTTACAGATTTATTTTGTACAAAGATAATCATTCCTTTTTGAGTGGAAAATTAATTAAAGATGAGATTCCGCATTCAGGAAGAGTTTCTGTTAAAACAAAAGTGAATAGTAGAGAATTACGATTCCCATCCTTCGGAGGGGTGGCAAAAAATCAAAGAATTTTTGACGGGGTGGTTAAAGATTTACAGTTTTAAAATAATCACTAATTTAGTTAATAATAAAGCAGTAATGAAAAACCATTTCACCGCGAAACTCGAAATTATCGGAATTAATCCGTTTGTTTTTCTTCCTGAAGAAATTCTTGCCGCCGTATTTGAAAATTCAGGCAAAAATAAAAGTCCGATTCCCGTAAAAGGAACAGTGAACGGCAAAGAATTTAAGCAGAATTTAATGAAATATAAGGGGGAATGGCGGTTGTATATTAATGTAACCATGCTAAAAGATTCCCCGAAAAGGATTGGCGAAACGGTAGATATTTTTATTGAGTATGATAACTCCGAGAGAAAAATTTCTATGCATCCTGACTTGGAGAAAGCCATCAACGAAAATCCTGTCGCCTTAAAAAACTTTGAAAAATTAAGCTCTTCAAGAAAATCAGAGCTGATAAAATATATCAATCATCTGAAAACTGAAAAAAGCATCCAGAGAAATATTCAGAAAATCATTCAGCATCTGAAAGGAGAAACAGACTTTTTCGGCAGGAAAATTTAATAAAAAGAAAAAAGATCCGAAGACAATTTCTTCGGATCTTTCACAACTATGAATTTAAAGCTTTGCTTAACTTTACAGCATCCTGATTGGTAGGATCGTACTGTAAGGATTTAGCAATATGCTCCTTTGCTTTATCAGGATTGCTCTGCTGTTCGGAGAATGCTACGTAAAAATAAGCGTATGCCAGATTTTTCTTATTCTGTTCCACCTCTTCAGGCTTTACCGTTGCAATATACTTTTCATAAGCCAGTTTTGCATTGGCATCATCTTTCGCAGACTGATAGGCATAAGCCTGACTATAATAAGATGGCGCCCAATCCGGTACTAAAGCCGAAATCTTTTTCCATGTATCAATTGCGTTTGTCCAGTCTGAAGCATCCTGATACGCTCCGGCTAATTTTGCCAAAGCTTCGGTATCTTTCGGGTTCGCTTCGATCTGTTTTTTTAGACCGTCAATCGTTGGATTTCCTGTCGACTGAGCGGTTGTTGTGGTTGTTTTTGCAGCAGTTGTACTGTCTGTCTGTGTCGTCTGCGCATTTACAAAACTTGCGGTTCCTATAAACATCAAACCTAAAAACAGGTTTTGAATATTACTTTTAATCATTTTCATAATCTTACATTTTTCAAGTTGATAATTAAAGTTCAATTATAATTCCATAAACGTCTAAATTTTAGAACCTTTAAACTTTTTTGGAAAATATTAACGGGATTCTATGTTTTTTTATCATTATTTTTGATTCGCTGCAGATTCGGTTATCTTTGTAACACAACGATTATAAGACAAATCATCCGTTATGAATATCATTTTGGCATCAACTTCCACACTTTTTGGTGGAGCATATCTGGAATATCTGAGAGAAGAATTAATCAAATTATATGATGGAATCGACGAAATCATTTTCGTGCCTTTCGCCAGACCGGGCGGAATTTCTCATGACGATTATACAGCAAAAGCACGTTATTTTTTTGAAACCATAAATATTAAAGTGAAAGGTCTTCATGAATTTGAGGATAAAACAAAAGCCATAAATAGTGCAAAAGCATTTTTTACAGGGGGTGGAAATACTTTTTTACTGGTAAAAACTTTACATGAAGAAGGCTTGATGAATGTTTTGAAAGAAAATGTTGAAGGCGGAAAACCTTATCTGGGATGCAGCGCAGGAAGCAATATCGGCGGACAGAATATGAGAACAACGAACGATATGCCGATTGTATATCCTCCAAGTTTTGATTGTATGGGGCTGGTTCCGTTCAATATCAATCCGCATTATCTTGATCCGAATCCTGAACTTAAACATAACGGCGAAACGAGAGAAACCAGAATTAAAGAATTTTTAACACAGAATGACTTAAAAGTTGTCGGACTTCGTGAAGGCAACTGGATCAGAAGAATGGGCGATAAAATTACCGTTGAAGGAACCGAACTCACGAGAATCTTCGAAAAAGGAAAAGAGCCTTATGAAATCGAACCCGGAACTGTACTGTAAATTTTATTTTAATTATATTTGAATTGAAGAATTTGATTTGTAATCATATGTAAATAAAATCAGATGCTTCGCAGGTTCAGCATGATATTTCTAATACTAACTGTTTTATTTCAACAGTTTATTTGTAGCAGTGTCATGCTGAGCTTGTCGAAGCACATCAATAAAGCGATCAAAAGAATAAAAATCAAAGATTTTTAAAAACTATGGTGAGCTTTTTCATTTATAATGATCAGCTTTAAATAAAAGTTTAGTTCATCTTTTGTGACTTTTGTGATTAAATAAAAGTTTAGACAGACTTAAAAACATGCTGAAAAAATAAAGCAGATGCTTCATTTCTAAAAAGAAAATAAAAAGTTTATAAAAAACGCAATGAAAAAGACATTGGCTGTTCTTACATTATCCACGCAGATTATTTTTGCCCAAAATATTACTCAGAAACTGGATGAAGCAACCAAAAACCTGATGAATTCTTCAGGGGCAATTTCGTCTAACTTATCATTTTATGTTTCCGATGAAAACGGAAATTTTATTTACGAATATCAGGGAAATAAAGGACTTTCCACAGCTTCTACGCAGAAAATATTTACTGCCGGAGCAGCTTTGGAGATTTTAGGAAAGAACTACACCTACAAGACTACTTCATCATATTCGGGAAATATTTCTGGTGGAAATCTGAACGGAAACCTTTTCATCAGTTCAACCGGAGATCCCACATTGGGAAGCTGGAGATATGAAGCCTATAAACCCGAAAATTTTAAGCAGAAATTAATCGATGCCATAAAAAAATCCGGAATTAAAAAAATTTCAGGAGATCTTGTGATCGACGATTCTTACTTTGATCATCAGACGATTCCGGGAGGATGGCCATGGAATGATCTTGGAAATTACTACGGGGCCGGAGTTTGGGGGATCAACTGGCGCGAAAATCAGTTCGATATCAATATCAACGGAAATGAATTCAAAAGCTTCTCTTATCCGCTTGAAGGGGTTAACTGGCTGAATGATCTTAAAGTGGGCGGAAGTTCAGATCAGAGTCTGATTTTTACGGCTCCGCATTCTGATGTTGCGCTGATTAACGGAACTTTACCCGCCAAAACGGTTACGGTTTCCGGTGCGGTTCCCAATCCGCCTTTGCAGCTTGGTGCGGAAGTGAAACAATGGCTGAAAGATTCGGGAATTGATTTTTCGGGGAAAGTGGTTACCAATTCCCAACTGGAAATTGAAGGAAAAAAAACATTGCAGGCTCCTAAAAATAATATTATTCTTACCCACGAATCGCCGACTTTGGATAAAATCATCTATTGGTTTCTGAGAAAAAGTATCAATTTTTACGGTGAAACTTTAATAAAAACGTTAGGAAAAGAGAAAAAAGGCGATCCAAGTTTTAAAAGCGGAGTGGCTTATTTAAAAGAATTCTGGAAATCAAAGGGCATCAACCCGAATATGATTAATTTTGCAGACGGAAGCGGACTTTCTCCGCAAAATTATGTTGCGGCAAAAGCAGAAGTTCAGGCTTTGCTGTACGCCAGAAAACAGACTTGGTTTGAATCTTATTATGATGGTTTTCCAACACATGATAACGGCATGAAAATGAAAAGCGGAACGATGAGCGATACCAAATCTTATGCAGGATATCACACCTCAAAAGACGGAAAAAAATATGTTTTCTCCATTATCATCAACAATTATGAAGGAAGCGGAAGTACAGAACTGCAGAAGATCCTGAATGTTTTAAAATAAATTTGCTTTGAAGAAATCCATATTTGCAAGACTTAACAACTGGATTATTTTTACGCTGATGACAATTGTTGTCTTAACGATTGTTATTGCTTCTACGATCCTTTTTAATTTCCTCCGAAAAGAAGAAGTAAAAAGGGTAGACATTTTAGTCACTGCGCTGAAATTTCAGCAGGAAGTGAAAGTTCCGAGTCTGGAAATTCAGGCTTTGCTGCTGCAGATTTACAGTTCGAATACCACGATTCCGGTGATTATTCTCGATAAGAACGGACAGATTATCGAGCATAAAAATATTCCGCAGGATATTGAAAATAATTCTGCTGAAATTGTTGCTTTGGCTTACAAAATGGCTAAAAATTATCCGCCGATCGAAATAAAAGTTCCCAATGCAAACAATCAGTTTGTATACTATGATAATTCAGAACTGCTGAATAATCTTCGGTATTCTCCCTATATTTTAGGGTTTTTCATTCTGTGTTATTTTCTTTTTTCATTCTGGTTTTTACGGACGATTAAAAAAACGGATGAAGGCTATCTTTGGGCAGGTCTGGCTAAAGAAACTGCACATCAGATCGGAACTCCATTGTCTTCGATGATCGGCTGGATGGAAATTATGAAGCTGGATACTCCGGATTCTGAAGGCGTTCATGAAATTGAAAAAGATATTGAAAGGTTAAGAACTATTTCCGAGAGGTTTTCGAAGATCGGTTCTGTTCCGGAACTGAATGATAAAGATTTCAACGCGACCATTCAGGAAAATTACGATTATCTGAAAACAAGAATTTCAAGAAAGATCAATTTCGGACTTCACCTTCCCAATTACACGATTTTGGTTCCCCATAATAAAATCCTGATGAGCTGGGTGATTGAAAATCTGGTAAAAAATGCAGTGGATGCGATGAAAGGAGAGGGCTCTATTTCTATGTCGGTTTTAGAAAGAAATAAAAATATTGTTGTTGAAGTTCAGGATACGGGAAGCGGAATGACGAAACAACAGGCAAGAAATGCTTTCAAACCCGGTTATTCCACCAAAAAACGAGGTTGGGGACTGGGATTGTCTCTTGCAAAAAGAGTGATTCAGGAGTATCACAACGGAGATATTAAAATTTCCCAGACTGAAATAGGAAAGGGAACGACTTTTAGGATTACAATTAAAAAAGGGTAAATTGTTTCAGGAATGTGCTGCGTAAAGTTTGTCATTCCGGAGGAATCTAAGCTGTGAAATTTATATTTTGATTTTTGTTAACTGACAATTTTTTATTGAATATTTATAAGGAGTGACCTGAATTTTAGCCCTGATTGAAGCTTTGTTTGAGCTCATTTTGTGTATTTGGGGTTTGCGGCGGCAAAGCCGCAAACCCCAAATACACAAAATAGCGAGTGCGGAAAGCAGGAAAAAGCTCCTGAAAATTAGCCATTATTTACAGCATTTACAAAGACTTCGACAAGCTCAGTCTGACAAAATTTCAAAATAGCAGTTGGATTTAGCAATGTCATGCTGAACTTGCAGAAACATCCGTTTGCTCAAAAACTCTTGCTGCCCACATTGACAGTAAAAAAGCGGAGAAAATTCCCCGCTTGATTACTAAGTCCTAATTTTACTCTTAACTGCATTTATTTTTTTCCGGTTAACCACTGATCCTGTAATTTTTGTTCAGCGGCTGTTGGATTAGATTTGAACTGAAGCGTTTCGATCGTCATTTTATCCAGAATTGCTTTCCCTTTAAGATCGATTTTCTCTGTTTTGTCACCATTCTTTCTAAGAACTGTTACTGTTACGTTTTGTCCTTCCTTCACAGATTTCGCATATTCTACAAACGACTGGATATTCTGAACGTTGATGGTTTTTCCGTCCAGAGCAACGATTTTATCAGTGATTTTAAATCCGATGCTTTTTGAGAAAGGAGACAGGGCAGAGCTTTCGTCGAATACAAATGCATTATCCTTATCATCAAAACCGGTCTGTTGAGGATCTTTAATGAACCAGAAAATCGGTGGAGTTTCCTGTTTTTTTGCTTCTACACCTACAAGACTCAGATATTGTGCATAAGGAGTCGGCTGATCTCCTGCAATGTATTTGTTATAGAAATCTTTTACCTGAGGATACCCTGTAACTGTTACCAGTTCGTCAATCAGTTTATCGTCTTTAAACGGTTTGTTTTCCCCAAATCGCTGAGACAGTTTTCTGATCATGTCACGATAGCCCATTTCTCCGTTAGACAGCTTTCTCAATTCGATATCCAGACACATCGCAAGAAGCGCACCTTTTTCATAAACGTTTCTATACTGGTCTTTATATTCGTCCTTCAGAACATTTTTACTCATTACCGTAAAAGGCATCGTATCGTTATAGTTCTTGGAGTTGGCGATTTTTTCGCTCATTCTCTGAAGGAATTCGTCTTTTGTGATCAGACCTTCCTGAATCTGGAATAAATTTGCAAAATACTCCGTTCCGCCTTCATACATCCACAAATGCTGAGACATTTTCGGATCTGCATAATCGAAATAGTGAATTTCTTCCGAATGTGTTTTCAGAGGATTTACCGTGTGGAAAAACTCATGAGAAACAACGTCTGTAATGGTTTTGTCAATCGCATCTTTTGGCATCATTTCAGGCAGGACAACACTTGTGGATTCGTGGTGTTCCAAAGCTCCGAAACCTTTGATATGCGGTTCTTCCATCCCCGAAAGGTAAAGCATGATCGCATATTTTTTGTTGGTGTTCATGTCACCTAAGAATTTCTTCTGGGCGATCACCGTTTTCTCAAGATTTTCTTTGAAATCAGCGGCTTTGTATTTTCCTGTCGGAGAATAAACGCCCAATACAAGATCCATTCCTCCCGCATTGAACGTCACATAATCCGGTTTTGTGTACATTAGCGGAGAATCGGTCACTTTTGCATAATTCGCTAAAGTATAGGTATCTGTAGATTCAGATTTATCCTGATCCACCAAAGCGGTTGTGCCGTAGAAATCTGTCGGTTTCTGGATAACCAACTGATAAGGAACATCCTGCATATTATCGATGTAACCTATAAATCCGTGGGTATTGATTAAATAAACTTTTCCGGTTTCAATATCTGTTCCCGAAGGTGAAAATACCGCTTTGTGTTTGGAATCGTCCATTTCTTCATCGAAACTGTCATTCACAAGATAAGTTACTTTGCTTAAATTCTGAGCGTTTTTCAGAGCGTAAGTGTTGTCATTTACTTTTGTGAAAGCAATCTCTTTTCCTTTGTTATCTAAAAATTTAATTCCTTCCACAAATCTTCCGTAATCGTCTACAGAATAAGTTCCGGGAACTGTTTTAGGAAAATGAAACTTCACGTCACCGGATTTCATTTTTGGAAACTCCATCGTTACGGCAACCTTATCGTCTTTTACATTTACCAGATCTATCGTAGTTTTTATAGACTGTGCATTTACAAAAAACGCAGCCAGTAATCCTAAACTTAGTGCTATTTTTTTCATTGAGTTCAAATTATATCTAAGTAGTTGATGAAAAACTGATTTTGTTACTTTAAAAGTTTTAAATTTTTGTTAAAATTTACAGAGAGTAATTAATTTAATACTGATTCCTGAATAAATGAAACAAAAAAGCAAAACCGAAAAACGATTTTGCTTCTATGACTAAGTTTTACTGTACCTTTTTATAATCGATATAATAATTCTCGTTAAACTGTACCGGATTTCCTTTTTTAAGTTTTACAGTCTGCCATTGCTCGGTTGGATTAATGGTGATTCCGTCAACAATAATAGGAAGTTTTAAATTCTTTACAACGTTGTTGTAGCGGAATTTCAGTTCTTCACCTTTCTGAGAATATTCCAGTGTCGGAATTTTTGTGGTTCTCAGATATTGATTGAACACACTCGAAAAATCAATTCCGGATTTCTTTGAAATATAATTTTCGATCTGTTCGGTGGTAACCGTCTGATGATAAAAATCTTTATTAATTCCTCTTAAAATTTCTCTGAATTTCGTATCGTTATTGATGATCTGACGGATCGTGTGAAGCATACTTGCGCCTTTTGGGTACATATCACCGCTTCCTTCATTTCTTACGCCGTATTTCCCGATGATCGGAACATCATTTTGAATACCATTGCGGATTCCCTGTGCATAAATATCCGCAGATTTTTTGTCCATATATTTTTCGGTGAACAAGACTTCGGAGTACATGGTAAAACCTTCGTGTACCCACATATCTGCCTGATCTTTTGCGGTAATATTATTCGCAAACCACTCATGTCCGCTTTCATGAACAATGATGTAATCCCAGTTTAATCCAACTCCCGTTCCGGAAAGATCCTGCCCCAGATAACCGTTTTGGTAAGCATTTCCGTACGCAACGTTACTTTGGTGCTCCATTCCCAAATAAGGGGAATCTACAAGCTTGTAAGAATCTTCATAGAATGGATAGGGTCCAAACCAGTATTCAAAGGCTGAAAGCATTGGTTTTACCTGCTGAAACTGTTTTTTTGCTTTGTCTAAATTATAATCAATTACCCAGTAATCCAGATCCAGTTTCCCTTTTTCTCCGTTAAAAGTATCTTTGAAGTTCACATATTTTCCAATATTCGGAATGATAGAGTAGGCGTTAATCGGATTTTTAACTTCCCATGTGTAAGCCATTTTATCGCCTTCTGCTTTTTTGCTGATTAGTCTTCCGTTTCCAACCCCCACTAAATCTTTGGGAGTAATGATTTTCATCACAACGCCATTGTCGGGTTCATCGTCCCAGATATCTTTGGTAGGAAGCCAGATAGAAGCTCCGATTCCTTCGTCGGCAACGCTCATCCACGGATTTCCGTTTTCATCTTTTGTGAAAACCCAGCCTCCGTCCCAAGGTGCACGTTTTGCAATGGTTGGATTTCCGGAATAGGTGACGTCAATAGTATATTTTTTACCTTTTTTAAAGCTTTTATTGGTTTTGATCCAGATAAAATCGCCGTCCTGTTTATATTCTGCAACCGGAAAGCTGGCTTCCACTTTATCTGCTTTCATCGGCTGCTGAAGATCAATCTGAAACGTAGGGTTTGTAACGTCTTTAATGATCTCAAAACTGATCTTGTTGTTTCCTTTAATGCTTTTCTGGGCAAAATCCGGTTCTACGGAAAGGTCATATTTTTTGACGTCCCAAAAGTTTCGGAATTGTGTATTGGAACCTTTTAAGGTATCCTGTTTCGTGAAAACCTTATCTTTCTCGAAAAACTGTCCGAAAGAAAGACTTGCTGCAAACAAAAGCGTATATGAAAGTTTTTTCATCTGAATTAAATTATAATCGCTAAAATAGAAATTTAATAGACGTAAAATTCAGCTTATCTAAATTATTACGATCTTTTTAATTAGACGAAAGAAGTAAAAGTTTGTTACATTCTTTGTTGTTATCATTTCGTAATCAATGGTTTCCCAAGTAAAATTCCCCTCCTTTGGAGGGGTGGCAAAAATTCTTCAGAATTTTTGACGGGGTGGTTAAAAAATACAATCCGCAAAAGACTTACTATCAATATTTTCAGAAACAATTCTTTTCCACACAAAAACCCTAGCCGCGATTGCAGCAATTGTCTGAGCTCATTTTCAAGATTCAGGTTTTGCGGCGGCTTTGCTAGTCATGGTCGGAAGAAATCCGACCTCTTTTATGTTTTGAAAACTTTGTCTGGATTTCCTCCTGCAAAAATGATTAATACAGC
>NZ_QEHP01000122.1:0-41336 GCF_003094695.1 Chryseobacterium sp. HMWF035
GGGATGGGATATTTTTTTGGTTTAGCAACTCTAATTTCCTAATCCCTTTTTTTATTTCAAATAAAAAATATAATTTTTGCAAAAGTCAAGATGACTTCATTTTTTAAAATCGGAAGCTACAAGGAATAATTGTAATATTGAAGATTTGGAGCTTAGTGATAATAATGATATGTACGAAATTCAATGGTAGTTATAGTTTTGGATTATTCTTTGGAGGATCAGTGGACGGTTACCATTACCCCTTTCGATTAAAAAGTAAAGTTTACGTTTATGTGGGTTATAAAGCATCAAATGAATAACTGTACTTTAATCGGTGACAGAGGTTATTTATCAACTCAAGTACAAACTGACTTATTCAATTATGCGAATATAAAATTGGATACACCTATGAAATGCAACCAAACTATCAAAAACAAAAATATATTTTTAGAAAATCAAGAAAGCGGATAGAGACTTTATTTTCTCAACTTTGGGATCAATTTAAAATCAGAAATAACTACGCAAAATCATTTATTGCCTTTAAAACAAGGATATTGAGTAAAATAACTGCTCTAACTTTCATCCAGTTTGTAAATGTTTTTGTTTTCAATAAAAAAATGAATAATATTAAAATAGCATTAGTTTAATATTGCACTATGGGTTGTTACAATTATTGAAAAGTGAGATGCCCTTTTTTCGCAGTAACTTTTTGTAATTTAAACCATTCACTTAAAAGCTAATACTAACAATGATTCAGGTGCCGCCTCCTAAATTTTAGATAATAATAGTTTTCAATAAGGATTCTTTTTGCTAAAAACTGCTGCTTGTATTGAAAGTGATATTCCAGATTAGCCCAATTCATTCTTTTTTAATCTTTCAAAAATCCAGACTAATCCAGATTGTTCTTATTTAGCCCAAACCCTTTGAACACTATTGTTTTAGAAGGTTTTAACGCTCAATTTTGTCTCAGAAATTTTAATCAAAATACATATGAGCAAATTGACTTATTTCTTGTTACTCTTAATAACTATTTCAATCGAGGGACAAGTCGGTATCAATACCCAAACTCCGGAGACTACGTTGGAAGTTATAGGAAAACCTAATGATCTCACTCATTATGACGGAATCATTCCTCCCCGCATTACAGGAAACCAGCTTGCAGCAAAAACATATTCTTCAGCGAAGAAGGGAGCAGTAGTCTTTATAACATCTACGCCAACCAATTTATTAGGACAGGTCATTCAGGTTACAGAACCGGGATTATATTGTTTTGACGGTAATCTATGGCAAGGACTTTCAAAAGTAAAACAGCCTGTTGAATACAGAATTTTATTGACGTTTGAGCACAACAGTACTGCGGGTCTTGCTGCAATTTCCACCTGGTCTGCTCCGGTTAATTATTCCGGAAATACCAATGCCTATTTAACAGCTTCTAAATATTATACCATTGGAAGTAAAAATTTTGGTGGATTGAAAGGATTCATATCATTTAGAAAAATTCACGGGATTGTCAATATAAAATTTCAGATCTATAGATCTAATGATTCAGCACCTATTTCTGGTGATGCCTTTATCAATATTCATGATATATACGGTGACATGGGATATATTCCCAATCAAATTTTTTTCCTGCATCCTGAGAATTCAACACTACTTATTCCGGCATTGTTGGAGAATTATGCCATACAAATTCCTCAAGCATCTTTAGGGGCATTGTCCACATTATCCTACACGTACGGAGAGGTTCAAGGCTACTCAAATTGGATTAAACCCTATTTACCGTAGTAATACTTGTCAAAATAAAAGCAAAAAATTAGTGAGCTTATCCTAAAAAATCAAATAAAAAAAGATGGGAAAAGAAAGGCTGATTATCATAAGAATTGGAAAAGATCAAAAAGAGAATTGGAAAAAAATATGTTCCAAAAAACAAATTTCTCTGACAAGTTTAATCATCGACTCTGTTGAGAACAGAATTTTAAATGATGAAAGGAGAAAAATATTAGCGTTCATTGAAAAGCAAGATAACATCTTCGGAAAAATTGAAAACAACATCAATCAGGTTGCAAAAATTGTAAATGGTCAAAAGTTTATCAGCGAAAAAGAACTCAATAATTTTTCAATTCAGCTTAATGAAATAGCAGATTTGAAAAAACAACAAAATGAAGTTTTTATAAAAATCTATTCATTAATCGCCAATGATCATTAAGATTTTAGGTTCTTCAAGTTCAGATTTTCACGGGGTAAAATACAACGATAAAAAAGTAGAGAAAGGAACCGGGGAATTAATGCTGATGAAAAATTTCCCCTCCTTCATCAATGAAACTAGCAACCAGGAACAAGTCAGGGATTATTTAAAATCTGTTTCTAAAAATGAAAAAGTAAAAAAACCTCAATTCCACGCTGTAATTTCTACGAAGTTTCAGGAGCATAGTAAAGAAGAACTGACAAAGGTTGCGGAGAATTTTATGGATGAAATGGGTTATGGCGGACAACCTTTCATTGTGATTTTCCATAAGGATACAGACAATAATCACGTCCATCTGGTTTCTACTCGGGTTGATAAAAAGACAGGGAAAAAGATCAATGACAGTTATGAAAGGCTTAAAGCCCAAAAAGCATTAAGCAATACTTTAGAAAAATTATATGGAATCAAATCGGAAGAGGAATTAAATAAATTATTGAGTTATAAAACAAGTTCTCTTCATCAGCTGGAAACTTTACTCGAAAGAAGCGGCTTTAAGCTGATAAAAAATAAACAAGATGAAAATGCTTTGGATGTTCTGAAAAACGGAGTCATACAGCAAACAATTTCAGGAAATCAGATTGTTTTTGATAATCATAAAAATGACAGCAGGTCGAGACAAATTAAGGCTATTTTGAATAAATACAAGGAAATGTATTCCAACAAGGTTTTCAAAGTGGAAGACAACCGGAAGCAGATTTCAATGTTGCCACAAGATAAATTGCCAGATAAAGAGATTCATTCAAAATTAAAAATTGATTTTGAAAGTGAACTTCAAAAAAAGCTGAAAGATGTTTTCGGGATAGATATCGTGTTTCATCACAAAGAAGGCAATAAACCTTTTGGTTACACTGCGATAGACCATAAAACACAAAAGGTATATAAAGGAAGTGACCTGCTGAAAATGAACGAAGTATTTGACTTCACTTCTGACACACTGGATAAGAAGACTTTTGAAATCCTGAAAGATTATAACATTCCGAATGAGGAATCAAAAAAAATATTACTGAATTTTTTAAATAAAAAATATCCGGAATTAGAGATTAAGGATTTTATGCTGTTCGAAAACCGGGGCAAAAAAGATTTGGAAACCTACCGAAAAGTTCAGATTGAAGTCAAGGATTTCATCAGAAATGCAAACCGAAATAATGATAAAAATATTTCAATAACCAAAGGTGAAGACGGAAAGCTATATGCTGTTCATATGCGATTCCATTACATCGGAGAGCTTCAATCATTAATTGGAGAAAAAGAATTTCAAAAATTTC
This sequence comes from Chryseobacterium sp. HMWF035, assembly GCF_003094695.1. Lineage (NCBI taxonomy): Bacteria > Pseudomonadati > Bacteroidota > Flavobacteriia > Flavobacteriales > Weeksellaceae > Chryseobacterium > Chryseobacterium sp. HMWF035. The sequence goes on from NZ_QEHP01000122.1 coordinate 3,490, forward strand.
TGAATCCGATTCAATCAAATGAAACCCGAACTGAAAATACAGAAAAATCTGAATTAAATAAAGCGGTAAACGAAATGTTGTTTGAATGGATGAAAAGTTCGGGAACTGCAAAAGATCCTGCTGAAAAAGAACTCAAAAAACGAAGAAAAAGCCGGTAGCACCGGCAGGCAATCAATTTAACATATAAACAACAACCATCAACCGACAACTAAAAACCAATCGTATGATCATCACTTTTGCCACACAAAAAGGAGGAACCGGAAAAACGACATTAGCCATTGCTTTTGCCAATTACATTTCCGCCATATCAGAAAGGAAACTCAGTGTTTTCGATTTTGATTATCAGAAATCATTCTACTACAAATGGAAAGAAGATGAAGTACTGGATGTTCCAAAATTGTATGATGTAGAAATTATCGACGAAGATAATGAACAGCCTTTTTCAGACTTTGAGACCCTCATTAATCTGAAAGAAAGCGAGGAGATCAATCTCTTTGATCTGGCAGGAACACTTGATGCAAAATATAGTGATTTGCTGATATACAGTGATTTTATCGTAACACCTTTTGAGTATTCCGATGTTTCTGTAAAATCGACCTTGGTCTTCATCAATATGTTGGGACTACTGGAAAGTGAGGCCGAAAGAATATTTATCCGTTCCAAATATGATAAAGGGTACAAGTATCTGAATCAGGAAGCAATGGACATTGAGCTTGCAAAATATGGAATGTTGCTGCCAAGTCCTGTTTTTAAAAGAAACTGTCTACAAACTATTAATACCAGAAGCCTGATAGGCAAGCAAAAATATGCAGTAGAACATACATTCGATGAACTTATAAAATATATCAATGAAACCTCAAAAATCAAAATACAAATGATTAAAAAGAAGGAAAAAATCAAAGATTCAATACCAACAAACGACAACGATTGACTGACAACTAAATCAATAAAAAATGATAAAAATCTCACTTGCCATATTGGCTGTTTATCTGATGTATTATGCAGGTAATATCTTATACGATCTGTTCCTCAAAAAAGAAAAAGAAACCTATAAAGCAGAGACGGAGGAATTTTCTTTATCCGAAATCTCCGAACAGTACGAAGATCTTACTAAAAATGTCGGGATTGAAGATGTAGAAAATCTCAACACCCCAAAATCGTTTAGTAAAAATCAAATCCATTCCGAATTCGCTGAAGGAAAAGAAGAAAGACAGGATTTGGAGTATTTGAGAGAACAATTTGAATCTGAACAAGATTTGGATGAGTTGGACAATCCATCAATCAAGGATTTTACAGAAATTGAAAACCAACCTTATCCTGAAAAAGCTGAATCAAGCGAAGAGTATCTTAACCAGAGCGAAAAAATACCAAACGAAAAGGAAAGCCAGAAACCTGACGAAGTGATTCAGCAAAACCCAATTACAGTCAACACGGATCAGGAAACTGCCAGAATAAAAGAATGGAAGACAATGCTTAATCTTTCCGAAACCCTGGTTCAATTGGTTGCAAACTACAATGGATATAAAGTTTATCAATCCATTATGTAGTTAGCCAACTTAAACAAAATCTAACGTACTGATTATTAGACTTAACAGCGGATTTCCATCCGTTGTCCGGGACTTCTATGCCCAAAATTTAACATCTACTTTATTATTAACCCTTTATAAAATTTTTGAATTATGATGAAAAATTTCTTCACAAAAAACGTGACAACAAAAAAAGTTCTAACCCTGGCCTTGGTGATTATGGCGATAACCCCCTCATTTGCTCAAGGAGGAGCAACCGCAATCTCGAATGCAGCAAGTGATATCAGAGATTATTGGGATCCCGTTAAGCTTATTCTAAAAGCAGTTGGAGGATTGGTCGGTTTCATTGGAGGTCTTAGGGTTTACAATAAATGGACGAATGGCGATCAGGATGTCAACAAAGAAATCCTTGGTTATGGAGGAGCGATGATTTTCTTAATTGTAGTTCCGGAATTCGTAACAGCATTCTTTGCCTAATATGGGATTCTATCTCTACAAGGGGCTGAAAAAGCCTCTTGTATTCTTCGGACTCAAGGGGAAATACATCTTTTACGCGGTCGGTGTTATCGGAGGAGGAGTAATTTCAGCATTGGTATTATCCAAATTCGGGTTACTGGGTTCATTACTTGGTCTTGCAGTCACTGCGGGAGGTGTTTATTTCATCTTCAAAAGACAGGACAAATATGGTTTGTATGACAAAACCAAAAATTTCAATCAGATTTTAATCTTCCCTAAAAGGTTGAACAACAAAAGATTTTTGCAAAATGGCACAGACAAAAAAACAAGCATTTAGCATTCCATTTATCGGATATGATTATGCAAAAGATTCGGGTTGGGATTTCGATGTTCTTTTCGGACAATACGGAAACCCTATCATCGGAATCAAGATAAAAAATATTGTAGAACAATATTCCGCAGATCCGGATACTTATCTCAATTTTCACACGGTCTTAAATCAGGTAGTATCGATTATTGGAGAAGGAAGAATTGTTCAAAAATTAGATATTTTTTCTAAGAAAAGATATACCGCAGAACAATCCAACCAATTTCTACAACAGAAATATTCAGAACATTTTGATGGAAGGCTTTTTAAAACTATTGAAACGGTGCTTTTCTTCACGGATATTATTGATGACAAGCTGAAAAAGAAAAACAAACACTATCAATTTTCAGAAAAAAGCTATAAAGAACTTAGAGACAAATGCCAAAAAGTATTGATGCTTTTGAAGCAAAGTGATTGTGAACCTCAGTTTTTATTCGAAAAAGATTTAGAGTATTACATTTCCGGCGTTTTGTCGATGCAGTTTTCCGAATCTCCAACTTTTGATAATATAAAAAGCACCTACGAATTTTTACAAATAGGAAATCGGTTTGTGAAAAACATTTCTTATGTAGATGTAGAAAACATTGATTTACCCTCAGAAATTGAACCTTACTCTATTCTTGGAGGAAACGGTGCCGCAGCTGAAACGGCGGTGGATAATTTTAGTTTCATCAATGAACTGGAAGACTACGAAACGATTGTTTATAATCAGATTATTACCATTCCGCCACAAGCACAACAACAAAGGGAGCTCGATAAGAAAAAGAAAAAACACGAAGGAGCAGCCAACAATTCTCCATCGAATGCGATTATCGCAGAAGAAATTCAGACTTTGCTTCATAATATAGCCATTGATGGGCAACTCGTTGTTAATGCCCATTTTTCCATTCTTTTTTCAGCACATACATTGGAAAAAATGGAAAATATTCAATCGATGATAGAAAACAAGCTATTTACGAAAGGAATCATTGTTTCTAAAAATGCCTACAACCAGTTGGAACTCTTTCGGTCAGCGATTCCCGGCAACGGAACCGAACTCAGGGAATACGATCTATTTATGACGACAAGCGAAGCGGCCTTGTGTTTTTTTTTTAAAGAAAGTTACCCCGTCAATGAAGAATCCAATTTTTACCTAAGATTTACCGACAGACAAGGCGTTCCGCTAAAAGTTGACCCTTCGGATCTGCCGATGAAAACAGGAAGAATAAACAACAGGAATAAATTTGTTTTAGGACCCAGCGGGTCGGGCAAGAGTTTTTTAATGAATAATATCATCGAACAGTATCTCACGTATAATTATGATGTAGTTATTGTTGATACGGGAGATTCTTATTCGGGGACCTGCAAATATAAAGGAGGAAGATACATTCAATACACCGAGGAAAAGCCGATTACAATGAATCCTTTTTTGATGGATAAAAAGGAATTTAATATCGAGAAAATTGAATTTTTAACCAATTTGATTTTCCTGATTTGGCAAGGTCCAGATGCTGCAATGTCATCCGCACAAAAATCTATTTTAGATAATGTATTGATGTCCTATTATCACGGGTATTTCAACTCGGGAAAACCGTGGTATGAACATAAAACTTCTGAAGAACTCATTTTATATCTGAGTAAGTACAACATTCACGAAGATGATCTATTCACAGAATATGAAAATGAAGCCAAAGGGCAGCATACTTATTATGATATTTTAGGAATTACTTTCGATGCCAGTTCTGATGAAATAAAAGAAGCCGGAAGAAAATTGTTGAAATTTTATCACCCCGATAAGAACATCAATAATCCGGAATATGAAAGTGAAAATTTCTATAAAGTGTATGAAGCTTATGACACACTAAACGACGAAGAAAGAAGGAAAATATACAATGAGACCCAGCTAATTTTAATCAAGTCGAATGACATTATCAAGCAACCCGGATCATCTGAAGAATGGAATGAATCTTTTAGAAAAGCCATTATCAGAAAAATTAAAGAATTAGAAGAAAAGCTAATTATAACAGAGCTTTCATTCAATGGCTTCTATGATTATTGTGACAAATTTCTTCCTATTTACTTAAATAATAAGAAGCACCATATCATAGAAAAGGAGTTTAATCTGCGCACATTCTTATTTGTACTGAGAGATTTCTACAAAGGCGGAAGGTACGGAACTACCTTAAATGAAAGTGCTGACAATACACTTTTTGATGAACCATTCATCGTTTTTGAAATTGACAATGTAAAAGATAACCCGAAGCTGTTTCCGATTGTAACGCTCATTATTATGGACACATTCATTCAGAAAATGAGGTTAAGAAAAGACCGTAGAAAAGCCCTAATAATTGAGGAAGCCTGGAAGGCAATTGCGAGTAAATTGATGGGAGGATATATTTTATATCTCTATAAAACGGTAAGGAAATTTTGGGGAGAAGCCGTTGTGGTAACGCAGGAATTGGATGATATTATTGGAAATGCGGTGGTAAAAGATTCCATCATCAATAATTCGGATACGTTCATTTTGCTTGACCAGACGAAATTCAAAGACAATTTTGACCGCATAGCGGCTTTATTATCCCTAAATAAGGTTGAACAGAACAAGATTTTCACCATCAATAATCTGAATAACAAATTCGGGAGAAGTCGTTTTAAAGAATTTTACCTGAAACGAGGCTCAAAAGGAGAAGTCTACGGAAATGAAGTGGCCTTGGAGCAATATCTCACCTATACCACAGAAAAACCGGAGAAGTCTGCTGTCGAATATTATGTTCAGAAATACGGAAACTATGATGAAGCTCTGATAAAAATTGTAAACGATTTAAAAATCTTCGGAGACAGTCTTGAAAACCTGGTATCACTCGTGAATTTATACCAAAATCCTTTAGATGATAAAATAAATTCTTTTTACAGAATGATGAAAAAAAAGTACAAAGGGAAAAATATTTTTAAAATGATTTCACAGGAATTGGAAGACCGTCAAACCAGTTTTTCAGAATTAGTTAACAACAAACAATATGAATATGAAAAAGTTTAGCATTCTGTTTTTAGGATTTGGAAGTTTGCTGTATGCTCAAAACACCTACATAGACCCAACGGTAACGGCAGCGATGATTCTCTATTCTGAAAATCTAAAAGCCAAGCAAAATGAAGTCATTGAAGAAACTTCAAAATTAAAAGATGCGCAAACCTGGGTCGGAACACAGATGGTTGCAGCTAATGACATTCAGAATAAAATTTTAAAAGGTTTGAAAGAAGTTTCCGGTACCCTACAGAATGGAATTCAGGCACAGGAAATCTACTCTGAACTCAATAAATGTTATAATTATTCATCCCAAATTGTGCAATTAGCATCAGAACATCCGGAGTATGCCATTTTTGGGGTAAAAGCTTCACAAAAAACATATGAACAAAGTTTAAAGATCGTGACCGATGTTTCTGATATTCTCGCATCCGGAGAACTTAATCTTGCTACCGCAGGAGACCGATACAAAATCCTGCATAATATTTCCGGTAATGTCAAAAATCTGAAACTATGGCTTTTGGCGATTAAATTAAGACTGGAAAAAGCCAACAGATTAGGGTTTTGGAATTCCATTAATCCATTTGCAGGATACATTAATACCGATAAAGGTATTGTTGAAAACATAATGAACAAATACAAACGGAATTTTTAAGACCAAAAGATGAAAAAGAAAATTGTTGTCAGTTTGCTTATTCCTGTAGTTTATTTTGTGTTGACATCTTCCGGTGGCGGTTCTACACCGGCTTGGCAACAGGAAAATGTATCATTTCCGATGATGGATATAGAAATTAATGCCACAATGAAAGAACACGACAGGCAAAAAGAAATGCGGCAAAAACAGATCGCTAATGCTACCGTAGAAACCGCCAATAGAACCCAGTGGAACAGTTTCAAAGACAAAATTACAAAGATACAGGACAGGCTTCGGATTGTTTCATTTTCCATTCAAGCCATACCGACAGGAATTGCAATGAGCAGGGAAATAACAAAAATAACAAACAATCAAACCGCTATTATCAATGAAATAAGTGATGCTCCTTATTCAATTATAGCCGTTTTGCCTTCTCAGGTTCAGTTTGTTGATGACTTACAAATGGTAACACGGTTAGTAATGGGGATCGTAATTTCTTACGGAGCCATCAACCAAATGGAAAAGTCGGAACGTAAAATTTTATTGGATTATGCTTTGGGCGAAGTAAAGGCAATAAGCAGAAATTCTACGCATATGCTTCTGAAGATAAGAGATATTAAAGCCAGAGTAAACCGTAACAAAAGAGCCTTTCAATATTATGTCAACAGAGACAAGCAAGTGGTGGAAAACATCATGGATAACATCAAATCCTTTTAGAAATGAAGAAAATAGTAACCATTGGAATGTTGGTGTTTTCAGGAATCACTTTTAATAGCCAGCAAATAGTTATCAACGACAAACTTCTGTCACAGATCACCGTAAATCACGGCGTTCGATTAGGAAGTGAGCAAACTTTTCTGGATTCCTATGAAAAGCAAAAGGAATTGTATGATGATATCAACAATAAAATCACGCAGATCATAGCGATTCAGGAATACATCTATCAACAACTGAAAAATGTCAATTCAGCCCTCACCCAGAGTAAGAAGCTCATGTACCTCTATCAATATTTGGGTAAAATCGTGGCGAACTCCAACAAAATGCTGGATTTATCCGCACAACATCCTGAATATGCCGTCTTGGTTTCAAAGTATTATGTTGAAATAGGCAAGCAGACGATGAAGCTTCAGCAGGAAGTTACCCAGGATATTCTCAATGAAGACAAAGATTTTCTGATGGATGCAATGGATAGAGAAATGCTGATTGAAAAGATCTTTACCCGTGTCAGAAATATCAATGGGAACATTCTGTACATCAATCTACGGTTAGAGAATGCCAAGAAAATCCCTTATCTGTATCAGGTTCCTGTGCTAAGAAATTACATCAATATAGACAGAGCCATTGTTGGCGATATCATTCAAAAATACAAATACATCTTTAATTAAAAAACTATGGAAAATTTATTTAAAAAAGGAAAATTTTTCCTCTTGTTATTTATTATAACAAATGTTTTCGGACAGATTAGTGTAAAGAGATTAAACGACCCTTCCATCGTTGCCCAGCATAAAAGAATGACCTTCGAAAGTTGGGGGGATTGGAGACCTTATCCAAAATATTTTTTAGGCATTCAAACCAATTTTGCCTACGCTACGGTTTGGGGAATTTGGGCTCCAAAAATTAACAGGGATTATAAAGATGGCGAAGACATTCGACCATTAAAACCGACAGGAGTTCAAAATCAAAGATTCGCTCAGTTAAAATTTCAGGAGGAAGAAGCAAAAAAGATAAAAGCAGCTTCAGATACCATTCATAAAAGAAGTGTTCAGGATTTTGCCCATTGGACTTCTGCTACCGTTGATGCAGACCCACTTTGGTTGCTTTACTACAAAAGAATGCTAAAACCCATTACCGAATTCCCCGATACGCCTCAAAATTTTTTAGAATGGCGACTGAAAGACCATCAAACTTTTGAAACATTGAGTAGAACAGGAACCATCAGAAGACTTCAGGAAGAGTTGGATCTCATCAAAGAAAAGTACGCAATGTCCAGAAGTATGGATATGCCAAGAGGAAAACGATTCATTATGTACCACGAAACCCTTATCAAATGGAGAAAATTTGTTCAGGAATTAAGGAAGCACAATAATAAGACGACACTTCTTTTGGACTACAAGAATATTCTGAAAAACCATTCAAATTATGCATTACCAACTGCGTGGACACCCACATCAGACCAGCAAATTGTTCAAAATATGATGCAACACTATAAACACAGATATTAAAATGAATAAAATACTGACTTTATCTTTTTGCTTATTAGCAATTCTTTTACCTGTAATGGGTTTCGCCCAAACAGACAGCGATTATAGCAATTTACTCCAATTTTTAAAGGGAGATGGCGCCTTTGAGAAGTGGTTTATGGAGGTTTTTACAAAACTGGACAACAGTGTACAAGATAGTGCCGCCGGTTCCGCTTTGGTAGGAAAAGCAATTGGAGGTTTAGGCGCTTTAATGTACCTTGGATATATGGGTTGGCAAATGGCAGCTGGAGACCGGGAATGGGAAATTACCCCGATGCTGAAACCAATTCTTATAGGATTTACCCTTGTTTACTGGAGCGGATTTGTCAGTATGATTCAGGCACCATTTGAGGCTATTGCCGAACCTGGAATCTCAATTTTCAGTGAGATCGAATCGGAAGTCAATGATTTACGGGTCGAGAGATTTAAAAAGCAGCAACAATTGCTGGATGCCGTCATCAAATTAAAAGCGGAAGAAGATGCCAAACAGGAAGTCATTGAGAATACCACTGAAGATGCCGATGACTCGTGGTTTGACATCAGCGAGGGATTGGATAAACTCATTCAGCCCATTAAGGAATGGCAGCTCAGAATGCAATTCCAGATGCAAAAATTAGCCGCAGAACTCATAGAATTTGTCTGCCTTTCCATTCTTCGGATTTGTGTTTATCTTATTTTCTTCATTCAAAAAATATGGTCTTACATACTAATAATATTAGGGCCGATAGCCGTAGGAATGGCTCTTATTCCCGGATTTGAAAATTCATTGTATAGTTGGGTATCCAAATTCATCAATATCAATCTATACACTTTTGTTGCCTATACCATTATCAACATCGGCCAGCAACTCATCGCTTCCGGTTACGAGATGGAAATAGAAAGATACGACACCTTATTATCAAACGGAACGATCACCAACTTAGACGCTTTGATGGTCTATGTGAGTAATTCCGGCATGATCTACAACCAGCTTTTTACCTGTGTTGCTTATGTTGTGACAGGAATCGGAGTTCTAATGACCCCAACCATTGCAGACAGTATAGTTTCAGCCGGAGGAGCAGGAGCGATGACCAAAATGAAAAATGCGGCAGGAAAAATGGCGAGTAGTGCAAAAACAGCAATCTTGGCTGCCAAAACTGGAGGTGCTTCTGTAGCAGCAGCTACAGCAAAAAGTGCAGCAGCAGGTTCAGCATCGGGAAGAGTTCAAGGAGCGATGAAAAACGGAAAATAATCTCAAAAAAATACCACAACAAAATGCTTATTAAAAACATAGAACAAAGAATCAAGATCAATAAAACGATTTCACTGGCAACCATTGCTTTTGCAGTTTTCATCGTCATTGCCGGATTTTTCTTTGCTTACAGAATGATCGAAGATTCCAGAAAATCAATTTACATTTTGGACAATGGCGTTCCGGTTCTTGCCAAGCAAACGGATGTACTGCTGAACCGACCTGTTGAATACAAAGCACAAATAGAACTTTTCCACCGGTTATTTTTCACACTTGCTCCGGATGACACTTATATCAAAGATAATATCCAAAAATCATTGTATCTCATTGATGACAGCGGAAAAAAAGAATATACCAACTTAAAGGAAAAAGGTTTTTACAATCAAATAATAGCCTCCAGTTCAATGGTAAGTATTCATACTGATTCAATCACGCTTAGTATGGAACAAAAGAAATTCTCTTTTTTCGGGAAACAGATGATTACAAGAAAATCATCCGTCATTACCAGAAAGCTCATCACCGAAGGTTTCTTTGAAGATATCATTAGAAGCCCCAACAATCCTCACGGCGTAATTCTTAAAAACTGGCGAATCATCAATAACGAAGAGCTGTCAAATCAAAACAAAAACTCTTACTAGAAATGAATACTACATTAAAACAAAAGGGACAAAAATGGCTACAATGGGCAGTTCATAATCCGAAGAAATTCTTCATGTATTCAATGATTCTACTGTCTGTTTCATTTATAGGATCACTCATTCAAGACATATTTTTTCCTTCCGAAACGGCATTTAAAATAAGACCACCGGTTCTCTATTCTAAAAGCAAGAACGCTCAAAACCAAACGGTGAACAACGATAAGGAAATGGAAAAAATAGTGGGAGAACTGAAAACTTTAAAAATAAAAAGAGATGAAAATTCTCTGAAAAAAGAGGACAGCCTACGAATTGACTACTTGTTTAACCAATACCAAAAATTAAAAAATGGCCGGTAGCACCGGAGGCAATTTATATAAAAATCAAAGTAAATGAAAAAAATAAATTTTAAAGAAAAAAAATATGTTTTGCCTCTTTTGGCTCTGCCATTTCTTTTTCTTTTCGGCTACATAGGAGCGCAGTTTGTCAAAGAAGACACTTCTGAAAAAGATCAACCAAAAGAATTGTCCCTGTCACTAGGCGAAACCAAAGATTCCATTATGACGAAAAATGATGCTTACGATGAATTCTTTAAAAAGGATGACAACAGAACAATGCTGGATGGTTTGGACAAGGAAGAAGACAGTTTATTAAACTATGATGACCAATTGTCACTAGACCAAAAAAGAAAAATTGACTCACTAAAAGCAGTCAATGGCAGACAAGCTCAATTCCAGGCAAAAGGAAATCAATCATCGTATTACAAGCCAAATCAAACACAAAAAGATGACAAAGATTACAACAGGTCTTCGGAAATCATCAAAATGTTGAATGACAAATCTTACGGAAACCAAGAAGATAAATACGTTGATACACCTAAAGAAAAGACACAAAGTGTCCAACCAGACCCTGTAAAATACCTGAAAGAACAAATGCTGGTGATGGATTCTTTAGAAAAATCACGTGACCCTGAGTATCAAAGTAAACTCGCCGCAGAACAGAAACTCAAATCAAATAAAGAAAAAATGGAAGATTTTCTTAATTCAACTTTCAATGTCAGCAAATCCGGTATTAACAGTGGGTTCAATGCTTTCTATAAGGAGAAAGAAAATAGCTTTATCAAAGCGGTCATTGACGAAAATAACAAAGGATTTTTGGGAAGCAGGATCAGATTCCGTCTATTGGAAGACATCTTTGTTGGAAACAAAAAAATAAGCAAAGGTTCCATTTTATATGGTCAAATCTCAGGATTTTCCATGCAACGGGTCAATCTCAATATTGTATCGGTCTTTACGAAAGGAGAAATCTATCCTGTGAATCTCTCCATTTATGATGTGGATGGGATGAAAGGATTATACGTTCCGCAAAGCGTTTTCAGAGATATGATTCGGGAAATGGGAAGTAACTCCGTACAGGGTACGCAGATGGATATGGGCGGAAAAGGATTTTTCTCAAGTATCGGAACCAGCCTGTTTACTTCTACCTCTAAATCCATTGCCAATCTCATCAAAGAGAACAAGGCAAAACTAAAATACAATTCATATGTGTTTTTAATCGACGAAAAACAACTGAAAAATTCACAAAACCAACAAAAAAAATAAAAAAAAATGAAAGTTACTTTATATATCCTTTTACTATTGGCTGCAAACTTATTTACTGCACAAACAGCAACCAAAGAACAGATCATTTCCGACTTACCGGAGATTGAAATTACAGAAGGCATCAACCTTCATATTATTTCGCCGGAACCCATTCAATACGTCGATTTATCTACGGAAAAACTTACGGGAGATTTACCCACTACCAATATTGCCAGGATAAAAATCACCGATAATCATGATTCTGACGAGAAGGGAAAAATTAAAATGCCTACTGCATTTTCCAATGGAACTCAAATTGGAATTATTACGGTTGTTGCTCAGTCTTTCATCGCACAGTACAAAGTAGTTTACAGAAATCAAGACAATCTAAATACGATTACCAATATTCACATACAACCCGAAGCGATGCAGCCCATAGAATTTGATAAAATGGTTTTTTCTAATCTTGAACTGAGAAAATTTGCGATGGATATTATTCAGAAAAAATCTGAGAAGAATCCGATTAGGGAAGAGGAAAACCTAAAACTAAGCTTTCAACTCAATAATGTCTATGTGATAAGTGATTATATTTTTTTAGATATGACCATCAAAAATAATTCTAATCTGAGCTACGATATTGAGGATTTGAAATTTTCCTTAGAAGACAAAAAAATTCACAAAGCAACCAACAACCAAAGTGTAGATCTGACTCCCATTTTGCAACTGAATCCTCAAAAACATTTCAGGAAAAATTTCAGAAACATTTATGTTTTCAAAAAATTTACTTACCCAAACAGTAAGGTAATGATGATTCGCCTCATTGAAGAGCAACCCTCTGGAAGAACCATAGAAATGAAGGTCAATTATTCTGAAATTCTCAAAGCTGATACATTTTAATTATTAATACAATGGAAAATTTTTCAATGATACTGTGCTTCGTACTCATGCTAGTCATATTTACCTACCAATGTGTTTTGATGATCATTTTTGATAAAAAGCGAAAAGGGCTCAAAAATGACTATGAAAAGCTATTAAACCTTAAAGATTGGTATGAGAAAATATCTGAAGAGGCAAGCCGCTCATCCATGATGGAGAGGGTCGATATAAAAGGACAAGAATTAATTAATCAATTGGATCTGCTGAATGCCAAGCTTATTAAAATACAGGAAAAGCATAACAATTTGCAGGAAAATCAACAGAAGCTACACGATAGTTTACTAGAAGAACACAAATTACTGAATCAATATTTCGAAAACTATTCATAATGCAAGAACAACAACATCAAATAAAGATCTATGGCTTTCTGCAAAAAGCAGTGTATGCGGTCGTTGCATTAGATTGTGCTTCGCTTTTTTATCTGAATGCCGATGTTCCGGTTCTCTCCAACTTATTGAGAAATTTTTCAAAGCTGAGTTTTATTTATCCTCCTGTCAATGCCAAATTCGCAACATTGATTTTGATAGGATTAGTGGCTATCGGAACAAAGGCAAAGAAAAAGAAAGATCTCAATATTAGTACAGAAATTATCGTCCCTATGATTTTAGGATTGCTGATGATTTTCTCTTCGTTGGTGTGGCAAAATGAGGCAGGAAATGCAAAACTTCCAAAAGTATTTCCAGGCTTCAATCTCTATCAGGTAATTTATGCTGTTCTTTCTTTTTTAGGAGCCGTTATTCTTCAAATGGGTGCAGACAGTATTTCAAAGCTGATGCAGCAGAAAATGGGAAAAGACCGCTGGAATGTTGAAGAAGAATCTTTCGATCAAAATCAGGAATTAGTGAACACTGATACTTCGATTAACATTCCTTATATCTTCAGATATAACAATAAGACATATGAAGGGTATATTAATATTGATCCTTTTAGAGGAACGATGGTCATCGGAACACCAGGTTCCGGGAAGTCGTTTGGTGTCATTAATCCTGCCATCAGACAGATGATAGCCAAAGGTTTCTGTCTCTGCATCTACGATTTTAAATTTCCCGATCTAGCACAAATTGCATACTACCATTATTTGTTGAAAAAAAGTAAGGAATCAGATTATCATTACAATTTCCACGTCATTAATCTAAACGAGGTTGAAAAATCAAAACGGGTAAATCCGTTTCATAAAAAATACATCCAAACTTTAGCAGAAGCTCAGGAAATGGCAGAATCAATGGTGTCATCTTTACAAAAAGGAGGTTCGAGTTCCGGAGGGGGTTCTGAGGCTTTCTTTACCCAATCTGCGATAAATTTCCTTTCGTCCTGCATCTATTTCTTTGCAACATTCGAAAATGGAAAGTATTCTGATCTGCCTCATATTCTTTCTTTTATGAATAGAAGCTATAAAGAAATTTTCGATACTCTTTTTACCAATGAAGAAATTTTCTCTTTGCTTTCACCCTTCAAAACGGCTTATGACAACAAGGCTTTTGACCAATTGGAAGGACAAGTTGGAACACTCAAGATTTTCCTTTCAAGATTGGCGACCAAAGAGAGCTTTTGGGTGTTTTCCGGTGATGAAGTGGAATTGAAGATAACCGACAGAGATAATCCGTCAATTATTATTCTGGCATCAGACCCGGGGACACAAGACATTAATTCGGCGCTTTATTCTTCAGTATTAAACAGGACTTTAAGATTAATCAACTCCAAACACAATTTACCCGGAGGAATTATCGCAGACGAATTTCCAACGATTTACATTCATAAAATTGATAACATCGTAGCAACTGCAAGAAGCAATAAAGTTGCTGTAATGCTTGGATTACAAGAAATTCCGCAACTCAGACAGTTCTACAAAAAAGAAGTTGCTGATACGATTTCTGCCATTGTTGGAAATATTCTTTCCGGATCTGCCAGGGACAAAAATACACTCGACTGGTTAGAAAAACTATTTGGGAAAATTAAACAGAAGTCATACTCACAATCCATTTCCCAGCAAGGGACGACCACCAGTATTAATGAAAAAATGGACAATATGATTCCGGCAGGAAAGATAGCAGCTCTGAAAACCGGAGAAATGGTAGGAATGATCGCACGGGGAGAAGAAAGCGCTGCTGAGGAATATAAAACGTCTGCAATTAGGGGTAAAATTAATTTGGATATGAAAGCCATTCAAGAGGAAGAAAGCAACTACGTGAAAATGCCTTCTTATTACTCTTTTGTTGATAAAAAAGGGGTTAACCGCAAAGAAGAAGTGTTGATGACCAACTTTAGAAAGATCAATAAAGAAGTGGAACTCATTGTGAATGAAAATATTAAAGCTGCATAAAATGAAAAAACTAAAACTAAAATACACATTGACCTTGATGATACTATTTTTCAGTTACTTATCATTTGCGCAATTCAACACTATTACACCAACAGTACCGAAAAAATCTGAAAATCCAAAAGCATCTGAGAAATCGAATATCGAAGAGTCTTTAAAACAAAAAAAGGATAAGAAATTTTGGAAACAAGTTTTAAATATCACCACAAAATCGGATTTAAAAAATGAAACCGAAGGTTCGACGAAGTGGTTAACGAGTCAAATAGATTCCTTGAAAACTTTAATTAAAGAATATAGCAGTGTAAAAAAGGTAAGAAAAAATGAGTTTGAAAAATTGAAAGATTCTTTGCTCCTGCTAACGCAGCGTAAACTGGAAGAGAAAAAGCAATCATCAACAAAACTAAACTCATTGGCTACTTATGATTTTGTAAAAGAACCAACAGCATCTTTTTCAAAAATTGTAATGCCCCTTAAAAACAAAATTACAGTTACATCTTCTTATGGAACAAGAACACATCCTATTTTCAGAACAAAAAAAATGCACAATGGCATCGACCTAAAAGCCGGTTATGAAAATGTGTATTCTGTAATGGATGGAGTCATTACTTCGGCCGGATGGGATTCTAAAGGCGGTGGAAATTTTATAAAAGTAAAACATTTTGACCGTTTCGAAACCTCGTACCTACATCTCTCAGAAATATATTATCGAGCCGGAGAACAAGTAAAAGCCGGCTTTATCATTGGGAAAAGTGGGAATACCGGAAACTCTACGGGACCACATTTGCATTTTTCGGTAAAAGAATTCGGACAAAGCATCAATCCTTCTCATTTTTTAAACGACCTCATAAAAGTAAACAATTTAATAGCAAACCATTATGAATACTAACACTTTACCCACAGACGAATTAAAGAAATACGGAATTATTAATGAAGATAATTCTTTCTCTAAAAAGCTAAATACAGAGGATATTCAGAAATTTTTACAAGGATATACCATCGTTGCAGATCACGACAAAAACAGGGCGACTTTTCAGCTTACTGATAATAATACTAATCTGAAAGTCATCTTTTTAGAAAGAGACAAAAGTATTTCTGAAATCCTCGAAAACAGTAAAAACAACATTCAATACACCGATGTATGGAACCCTTCAAATAAATTGCCACCGGAGCTTCCGGCGCTTGAGAAAAAAGCCTTTGTTTTTGATAAAGAAACGGGTAAAGTAGTTGAATTTGATTTCATTAAAAATGCAAGAGAACTCACCGCAATTATCGCTGATACAAAAAATGCAGAGGAGCTCAATCGTTACAAAACGGAACTTCTAAAACTAAAATCTTTCCTGCAAGATAAAATTGACCAATTCCCCGAAATGGCAAAAGAAATTACCAATGATTTGAACATCGTTTCTAAAGAAATAGGTACGGTTGATAGAATTTTCGAAAAGCAAAATCATTCTCAAAAACAGGAGAAATCAGATATTCAATTGAATGTGAACGACCCTGATGTCTATCAGGATGCTAATCGCATTAAAGAGGAGGAAAGCCAAGAGCAGGACGAGGAGATACAAAAGTCAAGAGGATTTAGAAGGTAATTAAGAACCTGAAAAAATGGAAAATGAACTAACCTGGATGGATAGGAATATTACTCCAAGAACCGGAGCCTATAAAAATTTTGTAAAAGAAATGGAAAGTATGTCACCTGAACATTTTTTTAGGGACGGAGAGCGGAAGTTTACCGATAGAGAGAAAAAGTTTATGGCAATTTATCAATCTAAGGGAAAAGAATTTATTCAAGGTTCAAATTTTACATTGAAAACATTTTTTAATTCAAATCAGGATTTTCCTATTGAGGATAAATTTAATAATCCCTCTGAATTAGTCAGATTCATTGAAAAGCAGCAGCTAAACAATAAAGTGTTGATTCTACATAATGCAATGAAATTTACTGAAACAATTATTGACAGCGAAGCAACGAAGCATAAAGTACTTTCTGATTTCTGGGCTCAGGAACTGGAAACAAAAACTGATTTAAGCTCCGGATTAACCAGTACACAAATTGACGAACGTCAGGCTTTTCATTACCGCAATTATGAGCGTGAAGCTAAAATGTTAGGGATAGATGTTACTCCTTTTGAGGAAATAGGAATTAAAGCATTGGCTGATAAATTACAAAATCATTACGAAATAAATGAAGAACCGACTTGGAATTTTTCTAATCCTGATGGGTTAGAAGTTTTAAAAGCGGCAATAGAAGTCTCTAATATGAGAGAAGAAGTGAAAAATGCAATATTTAACTACTTACAAACTTTTCCCCCAATGCTTCCAGAAAGACAAGATTATTACGACGGTAGTTACGATCAAGGTGAGAGTGATTATGAAAGAGCTCTGGAAAATTATAAAACTAAGAAAGAGCCTGAGTATATTGATAAAATTGCGTCACTAGAAAAAGTTCTCGCTGAAAATAATATTGCGATCGATAAATTACCTGTATTGGAAGAACTTGAAGCTCATGAATTTAAATATTTGGTATACGAGTTAGAAAAATATTTTCTTAAAGAAATCCAAAATATTATACCCGAAAAACGTGGTGTTTCTACTACGGAAAGAAATCTAGTTAATACAGAGAAAAGTAAAGCATATATAGAATCTCCACGTGAAGAATTTCATCTCAATATCAGTGAAATTAAGAATAAACCAAGAGATCAGCAAAAATTAATGATTCCTGACTTCCTAAATGGAAGTTTCTTATCAGATAATCAAATGGAAAACTTAATTTCAGGGAAGGAGGTTACTTTTTTAGATAAGTACGATGACTTAGATCAAATGTTGCAACTCAAAGACGATGGGAGAATTTCATACTTCTATCCAAGTGGGGAAACTGGCTATTTATTGAATAAAGATGTAGAATTCAGTAATGCAAGAATTGATGGACTTGCAAAAGAAGCTTTACAAAATCCTCTTTATCTGCAAAACTTTGATTACACTACTCAGGACATAGTCAATAAGTATATCTACGAAAATACCAGATACTTTCCAATTTTCGAAAAAGATATTGCCATAGCATATGAACCTAAAATAAGGCAAGATATTGATATATCTACACAATATGTCAATGATGCTAAAACTAATTTAGAGAAAAAAAATGGGGATCTATCTATTAACCAAATAAAAAACCTCGCTAATTCCCTAGCCGCAAACATTACATTTTTTAAAAATAATATTAACAATCAAAATCCAAACATTATGGAAACACAAAAAGAATTCGATCAGGTTCAATACCTAAAAGACCAGTTAAAATACCTCGGCTTCGGAGAGGGAGAAAAGCTTCACAAAGATCTGGAGAAAGGAATTAAATCTGTCAAACAACAATTTGAAATTCAAACGACTTCCGACAAAGCACTGCTAGAAAACAAGGTAGATTTTATATTAAAATTCAACAAAACCGAAAGCGGAGGCGTTTTTCTCAATTCGTACAACGCAAAATTAACCAATGAAAAGGGCGAAGAAATTTCTCATAATTTTCCGGTAAACAGGGAAAATACATTTACCGCTAAAGAGGCAGTCAATCTTTTGGAAGGCCGTGCCGTGAAAATAGAATTTCAAAATCCCAAAACCGAACAGATGGAGCCTGCATTTGTCAAATTCAATTTCAGTGAGCCAAAAACTGAAAAAGGAAATTATAATTTCCAGAATTTTTACAAAAATTACGGTGTGGATACTGGTAATATCGTAGAAAAATCCAACCTGATCTTCGATAAGCCGGAATACAAAGAAAATACCATCAAATCTCTTGAAAAAGGAAATATTGTCAAAGTCAAATTTGAATTGGAGGATAAAGTGATAGAAGGCAAAGCGGTGCTGAATCCTCAATACAAAAATTTGAATCTCTACGATTCTGATATGAACAGGATCAATACCAATAAGCCTTTAGAAGGTTTGGAACAAGATAACAAGCACGAAAAAAACAATGTAAAAGAGCAGAGTATTAAGCGATAGATAAGACATATAATCATTCATTTATTTCCTAGCGGTAACCCAAATTATTTAGGCTACCGCTTTTTTAAACTCTATTTTTATGAAAAAACTTTTAATACTACCCAGTCTTTTTTTTCTTTTTGTAAGCAATTCCTGCCACAAAGAAATCAAATCCAAAAAAGGCGGAATCGATGTGGTTTCCAATGTATATTTCGATGCTTCCAAAAATCTGAACAACATCCAAAGTTTTCATTTGTCAAGCCTTAATTATTCAGGAGATTCCATTATAGAGCGTATTCCGGATGTTGATGCTCCCGAAATAACCCAACAAATTTATTTCATTAAAGATTCATTATGCTATACTATTGAAAATGAAAATCCGGGCAAAATCATTCTTTCCGATCTCATAAAAAACCAAAAGCCGATTTTAGTTGAAAACAAAAAAGGAGGAACACTATTTTCTCAGGAAAAAATCCCCAATTATCAAAATCGAAAAAATCTGAGTGATACCGTTTTGTTTAAGAAAAAATACAAACGATTTGAAATCAATTCACCCTGGATGTACACTCGATTTTATATTTACCCAACGGATACTATTTTTCCATATTCTATTTATAAGCACGCCGAAAATGACTATCACGGAAGACTCGAAAGAATTGATTCTTACAATAAAAAGACGGATATATTCGTAACGCTTCAATTAATATCAAGAAAAAACTGGGACAATGAAGCCAAAGAAATTTTTGAATTTAACCACTTCATAAAAAACAGAAAAAAGTGAACGATCAAGAATTTTTCAATGAGATAATTGATGACATTTCTGTAGTTGAAGGAAATAAAAAGGAACTTATTGTTTTCGCAGACAGTAAGGATACGTCTTCATTCTTGGAGCTTCTTCAATTGAATAAGCAAATCAATAATAGAACACTTATTACCCTTAATTCCGGTTCAAATGCCAAAAAGTTCCTCAATAGATACCAGAATTATGATGGCAAAATATTTCTTTGTCTTACCGGAGATAGAACGGGAAATATGGTAACGCTTAAAATTCTTACAGAATTTAATGGTAAAAACATCAAAGACGTTCGTCCTTTATATGAAATTTCTGAAAACAGGAATCAAAACCTAAGCGAATATTTAAAAAACAAACTAGGTCTTCAAAATAAAAATACTATTTTAGTCGAACCAAAAAATTCAGAAGATGCAAACCTTACTATTAAACGAAACGGAATTCCCAACACTCAGCACGTGGGATCCGAACTTTCTGAACGAAATTCTGGAAAGCCTCTCCAAAGCAGCCAATCCGAGCAAAACGGAAATCACCTGGGAGGACAAGCAGTGGGCGGCATCAATGCTGGAAATGGACTTGCAGGCACAAAGCGGAGCAATTTGGGAAACCGAGACCGAGGAGGAAGACCCAATGACGGCACACAACAGAATGATGATGAAAAAAATGAAGGAAGAGAACATTCCTTGGGCGGAATCGTATCCGGGAGAATTGTATCCGATAGAAGAGAATCTGGAGGACGAGTTTCCGAGGTAAATGAAAATTCTACTCAAAATGATGAGTTAGAAACGCTTATCGAAAAATATAAAGGTCAAAAACTGACCAATGAACAGGTTGCAGAAGTTATTTCTGTAACTTGTTTTGTATCTGGCGATAACAAAATTGTTCTAAAAGATAACCTTACCATCACTGATGATTTAAAAGAGATTTGCAACCAATTCCGAAGCGGCGGAACCGCAAAAGAAGGACGAGGAATTTTAGATGAATATTACACCGATTCAAAAATTGTTGATACAGTCTGCAATTTAATCAAAGACCATTTCAAAAATCAAAAAGAAATATCCGTTTTAGAACCCAGCGTCGGAACCGGAAATTTTCTGTACATCACTCACGAATTATCGGTAAATTCTAAAATTACAGGTTTTGAAATCAATGAAACCACTGCGAAAATTGCCAAAATTCTGCATCCCGAAGCAGATATTAATCTTCGCTCTTTTGAAACCGAATTTATTGATGAAAAAGGAAATAAAAAAGAATTTTCTCAACAATACGATTTGATCATCGGAAATCCGCCTTACGGCGAGCATCGGGGACTTTACAAAGGATTAGGAGAAGAACCAAAAATTTCAAAATATGAAGATTATTTCGTAAAGCGATCTTTAGATTCTTTAAAACCCAACGGAGTTTTGGCAATGGTACTTCCATCAGGTTGGTTGAACCGACAAAAGAATTTGCAAAATGCAAATCTTTTGGAAGCATTCCGTTTACCAAACGGTGCATTTGCCGGAACGCAAATCGGAACAGATATTATCATTCTAAGAAAAAAGGAGCAAAACATCTCTGTTGATATTTCCAGTTATTTTGAAACTCATCCTTCGAAAGTTCTTGGAGAAAACCGTGAAAAAATCAATCGTTTCGGACGTTTGGAAAATTATGTCCACGGAAATTTAGATGAAGCTCTCTTCAAGATTGAACAAATTAAAAATAAGAAAGAGACCGAGAGAATTGGAAATCTTTTTGAAGATCTGTTTTTAGAAAATACTGAGCCGAACCCTATTACAAAGGCTTCACCAGAAAAAGAAATTATTGCAGAGGAAAAAAACGAGCTGAATTTAACAGAAACTCAAGAAAAAATTGAATTGGTACTTTCTAAACTCAATAACATCAAGTTTAAATCTCCCACAATTACTAATGAAATTAGCAAGTATGAAAAACTTCGCGAAGATTTAATCACAAAGCCAGCATCATTTTCAGAGGAAAAATTAAAAGAACTTATTGAAAAAAGTGACCGTATTATTTCCATCCATAATACTAAGTTGGACAACGAATACAAAATCCAAACAAAACCGGAAATAAAGAAAAGTATTTTAAAATATCAATTCTTAAAACAAGATGTAATTGTAAACACATCTTTGCAAAACAGTTCGGAGATTACCAAAGAACAAATTGAAGCATTTAGGGATACTTCTTATGATGGAACTTTAAACAATCGTGGTAAACACTACCAGTTTGCCAATTATATCGATGGAAATTGGGTCCACGACTTTTACTACAAGGAAGGCAATATCTACGCAAAATTAGAGCAATTGGAGCGGGATTTTATTGATAAAAATGCAATTGGGGGAACGGTAGATCAGTATGAAAAGCAAAAAGCATTATTAGAAAATGTTTTGCCAAAAGCAAAATCTCTTGATGAAATATTCATTAGTCCTAACCACGAATTTGTACATAAATTTGGTTTGGGTACCGTTGAGAAACTTCGTTACAATTCAGCGACAAGAAGTTCTGAACCCGTGATAGAAAATTACAATCTTGCAGAAAAATTTAAAGATTTTGTGTCCGATTTGCCTAGCGAAGCCTTTGCAGGATCGTCGTCGTGGGAAGTCAAAACTTTTGTGGATAATGAAACAGTCACGGGAAGCGATAAAGAAAGAAATGCTTTAGTCCGTGAAAGACGAAAAGCTGCTGCCAATGATCTCTTTCACAAATTTGTTCGTGAAGAATTATCCGATGAATTAAGAAATCGATTTGTAAAAGATTTTAACCGTAATTATAATAATATCCACGTTCCCGACTATTCCAAATTTCCGTTGTTTTCCAGAATTTATCAAAATTTCAAAGGCAAACCCTTAAAGTTGTCCGAGGTTCAGAAGGCAGGAATTGGGAGACAGACCACAAAAGGAGTAGGGCTATTAGCGCACGAAGTGGGTTTTGGGAAAACTTTATCAGGAATCCTTTCTATGCACGAAGCAATGGAGAGGGGAAATGCAACAAGACCACTCATCGTAGTTCCCAACGACAGTATTTTGAAACAGTGGGTAGAAACAATATTTGAAACAATTCCCAATGCAAAAGTCAATGTTTTGGGGAATCTCGGCAAAGATTATGATCTCTCAAAATTTGATAACAAGGACGAAGAAATTACCATTGTTACCTACGAAGGTTTTAACAATATTGGGTTTGCGCCAGGAATAACCCAGGAACTTGCATCTAAGTTCAATTATATCTCTGAAAGTGAGTTGAAAAGTGTGACCAACACAGAGAGAGACCTCCAAATCGAACTTCAGAAAGAAAAAGAAATCGAAGGCAAAATGAAGCGTGGTAAAATCTATGATTGGGAAGATTTTGGCTTTGACCATTTGACTTACGACGAAGTTCATAACGCTAATCATATTGTTGGAAAAGTGAAAATAGAAGATCGGAGATTTGCTTCCGATTTTAGAGGCCAGAATCAGCAGACTTCCAAATTAGGAATCAATACCTGGATGGCTTGCCAATATATCCAAGATAAATGTGATGGGAGGAATGTGACTTTACTTTCAGCAACGCCTTTTACCAACAAACCTTTGGAGTATTATTCGATTTTATCTTTGATAGCAAATAAACGTTTGGAGGAATCAGGCTATTTCAATGTCAATACTTTCTTTGAAACCTTTATGGAGGCGGATAATGATATGGAGATTGATGCCAAAGGTGACGTGAAATTTAAAGCCAATGTACGAAGGTTCAAGAATAATTCTCTTTTTCAGCAGCTTCTCTCAGAATTTATTGACATAAAAGGAGAAGAGGATAATCCGGAGCTTATTCGTCCTAATAAAATTAATAAAGAATATAAAATTGAGCAGAATATTCTCACCAAAGCGCAATATGACCTACTCAATGAAAATTTTGATGAAGTTCAAAAAGGAGCCATTTTAACGCATATTCTTAATGCAAGATTAATTGCGATTTCTCCCTACCTGTCGCCATATTACACAGGACTGGAACCTTCTTATAAATTTTTTGTTGAAGATTCTCCGAAACTGAAACAGACAATGGATTTAATTCGTCAGAATAAAAAAGACATTCCGGATTCCGGACAGATTATTTATTCTGAGTTGGCTGTGAAGGAATTTCCCAAACTAAAAGAATACCTCATTAATGAAGTGGGCTATAAACCCGAAGAAGTAGGAATCATTACAGGAGCTACAAGCAAAAATCAAAGAATTTCCATTCAAAATGACTTTAATTCCGGAAAGATTAAGATCATCATTGGCAGCGAAGCCATTCAGGAAGGAATGAACCTTCAGGAAAATACAACCGATCTATATATACTCTCTTTACCCTATAATTTCACTTCTTTGCGACAGGTGGAAGGACGAATATGGAGACAGGGGAACAGGAATGAAAATGTCCGTGTCAATTTTATGCTGACCAATGACAGCATCGATGTTTTTATGCTTCAAAAATTGCAGGCTAAACAAGCAAGATATTTAGAAGCCATGAAAAAAGGAGCTGATGTTTTGGATATTTCTGACATCAGTACCCAAGAATTAAAAACAGCCATTATCACCAACCCGGAAACAAGGGCTAATATTGAAATTGAACTGATGAAAAAACGGATTGAAAGTGAGAAAAATAAACATCTTGCGGATAGTGCCTTTGTATTAAGGAAGTACGAGGATTTTATCAAAGTTCAGGAGGGCGTGACCAAAGCAGAGTATAGTTATAACAGGATTTTAGGGTATTCAAAAGAAGAAGGAGAGGACTCAGAATATTGGGAAAATCAGCTTCCATCTTATGAGAAAACGATTGATCTTGCAAAAGAGGAAGTTCAAAAAGCAATACAGAATTTAGCTGAAAAAGGGGTGAATGTTACAGAAATTGAACAGCAAACTAAAATCACTGAAGATAAAATTGCAGAACTGGATAAAAAGCTAGAAGAGCTTCCTGAAATAAAAGCAAATTTAATATCTCAATATGCAGAGGAAAAAGCAAAGCAGCTCAAAATGAATGAGCTTATAAATTATGTAAAAGAAAGGGCAGATGAAAATTGGACTTTATATAAGATTTCAGGGAAATTGGATTCTATAGATAATCTGGAGTTCAAAAATTCTGTTGATGTAATACCATTACCAGGAGAAAACATGAATTTGGAAAATGTATCGACTGTAGTAAGAAAAAGATAATGGAAAATATTTAGAGATTCCTTCTCTCATCTTTTCCGAGAAATTAAGTTTTTAGACGGATTGAGCTTAGCAGAAAGTAAGACATAGTTATTTTTATCTCAATTTTATTTTGGATGAATTTTTATAAAGAAAATATAACACGTCAAGTTCTGGCGTGGGTGAGGATTAGCTTTGCTTTAGAAACATTAAAACAAAATATTAATTGCTAAAACACAGCTTATGAAGAAACTATTTGATGATGAGTGGAGTGATGATCTCTCTGAGTTTAAGGTCATTTCCATAGAAGATTTAAACAAGGGATTTGTAGGAGATAAGAGTGCTTTGGGAGATACTATTATCAACAAAGATAATTCTCCTGATTACAGAAGCCCGTTCCATGATTACAGAAATACACCTTTAGGTTATTCTTATCTGACAGATAATCCTGTATCTGTATTTGCTTCAACAGGGGTAAATGAGAAAGGAGAAAAGGGATATGAATATTATTCAGAAGTATTACCTTGCGAAACGGGTTCACAGGTATATGGAAGCTATCAGACCAATGCAAGAAAGAAACAGGCTTTATTTCTGTTCTATGAGAAGCCTAATCCTAAGAAATCAAACTTCTCTGGTGACTTCTATATTGCCAAAATGGGAGATTATTTTGTGCAATTGTTCAAAAAATTTCCAGAGCCAATACCTTCCAATATAAATGGTCAGTTCTTCAGGAATATCACTTCTATGGAAGATGAAGCTGCTTATTTAGCCCAACTGGCTTATACTTTTGAGAAAGATAAGATTGATGCAACTCTTGTTCATCAGGCTTTAATGAGGGAGTATCAGTTTTATACAGGTGACAGAAGATTTGAAGAGATTATAGGAAATATCTCATCTATTCCTGCTGATGCCATTGGATGGTGTGCTGAAAAGTTAGAAGCTTTTAAGCCTACAGAGAAAAATTACAATCCTGAAGCTAAAGATTATTCTCCACTAATTCCTATTATAGGAGGTGTTGCGGTCCCTGTTAATATGAATAAAGCTGCACAGTTCTTTGAAAACTTAGGTGACAATCCTTTTGTTCAGGGAGCTGAAGTTGCTTTTTCAAAGGTGTGGTCAATGGTAAAACAGGCAGCTAGTAAGGTTAAAGATGCTTCTGTAGACCATCTTCCTGATGCATTTAAAAAGCTGATCAATAAAATTACCGGGGTTATTAATGATATTAAATCTTTTCTCACCAATGTAACAGATGATCTTAGTGAAATGGCTAAACAGGGGGTAGAGGTTCTTAAATTAGCTAATGCCTTCTATTGCGGTGTTAACAGTGGGCTTATCAGTCTTATCCAATGCTTACTTTACATTTTAGAATTCCTTTTACAGCCTACAACTACTTTTTCTTATCAGCAGTATCTTGAAAGAAGAGATTTAATGGAAAAAGCAGAGGATATAATAGACTGGGTAACAGAGAATGTCCCTAAGTTCCTGCAAGGAGTTAAAGACCTATTCAAAGCCAGTGGAAGTATTTCAAAGTCTGATATGGAAGGAATACTGGATAAGATGAAGGAGTATTTTAGTGATATTTCTCGCTATACTGTGGCTTTTTATGTCGGTGTTTTTGCCTTTGAGCTACTAATTAATATTCTGCTTTTAATCTTTACAGAAGGTGCAGGGAATGTTGTAAAAGGAGCTACTTATGTCCAGAAAGCTGCAAGTTTACTAAAGGTTCTGGCAAGGGAAACTGTTTCTGTAGCAACACTGGGAATTACAGATTTACTAGCTTTTCTTTCAAGATTTATTATTAGATTTGGGAAAGCTTGTGCTAAAGGATTTAAAGGCTTCATTAGGTTTGTTGAGGAATTACTACAAGGTGCAAAGAATGGTGCTAAGGCAGAGGATTTAGTAATGACAGCAGAGGAAATTGAAGAAATTGTATTAAAGGGGAAGAAAGCTCAAAGCATCTACTATATTCTTGCTAATGCCAGAATAGGTTTTAAGAAATTAGGTATTGAGATTCTGGCTAAAGCAGATGGTTATCTACTGAAATGGAAGGAAAAACCTATATTCAAAGGAGATTTTAAAGAGGTTAATGCTTTCTGGAATAAAATTCTGAAACCTAGAATAGGAACTGGAACAGGTGGAATTTTAAAGTATCTTGAAGTCCTTTCCAGAAACATGGTTGCTCAGGAGCATAATATGTCTTGTGCAGCAGCTTGTATAAGACAGTTGGCTAAAGATAATGGTATTGAAATGACTGAATCTGCAATACGAAAACTAGCAGGTACTACGGAAGAATTAGGAACAACTGATTTAGGAATGGTTTTGGCTTTAGAGGATGTTTTCAAAGGTAAGAATATTGAAGCTCTCTCTTATTTTAGAAATACAGATGAAGCAATGCCAGATATTTTAAAAGACATTTCCAAAGAAGGAAGCTGGCTAGCATCTATTCATCCATTAAATGGTCAAAAGCACGCTGTTATTGTAGATAAAATTATTGAGAATAAAGTTTACATTAGAGATCCATGGCCTATTGAAGGAATAGGTAAAGGAAATGGTGTAGAGGCTATTGTAAATCTAGATGATTTTGTCTATTCTTGGGTAAAAGCAGGGGCAAATAAATATAAAGTAAAATAAATTAATTATGGACTATAAAGAGATTTCAGAAAAACTAGAAGAATTAGGTTATGCTACTCAGTTTCATAATCTTATTAATTCATTAACAGTTGGCATTCCAGAAAATGGAAATTTCAAGCTAGATTCAATATTTAGAATAGAGAAAAATGGTGATAAAATGAATGTAAACTATTTCACTGGACAAGTTCCTGTTGAAAAAGAATTTAAAACCATTGAAGAAGTGCTCAAGTTTGTAAGACAGGTTTTTCCAATAGAAGACTAATTATGAGTATTAATCAATTACTCGAAGATTTAGAAGCTTTAGGTTATAATTCCAATGTAAGAATTATTGATAACAAAGAATGTCTTTACTCCTATATAGAAGGCAATTTAAATTCTGTTTTCTTTATTAAAGATGTTGATGAAAAATTAAAAATAGAATATTTCACTGGACAGATTCCTGTAGAAAAAGAGTTTACAACTATTGAAGATCTCTTAAAATTTGTAAGACAAGTTTTCCCAATTGAAGAATAACTAACTTAATTTTTCAATATATCTTTTAATACGACGAGTTTTGTCGCTTCAAACGAATACATTTGCTATAGAAAAAATCAATAACAACATTCAGTACTGTATTTGTGAGGAATTTCTCAAAATGATTTTTCAAATTAGTATTTCATATTGCAACGAATTCATTTATTTGATTATCTTTGCAGTATAAGTTCATCTTTCATTCGAAAGAAGGAAATCGAAAAACGCAAAGCCAAGATGCTATGCGTTTTTTGCTTTATACTATTTGATCTAATCTTCTTTTATTATACTTTGACAGAATTTTATTCCTTTCAGCATCCTTCCCTGATAGTTTATAAGCCGTTAGTAAATAATATTCAATACCATTTCTTAAAGGCTCTAATATGACAACATATTTTTCCTCTACATCATAAATATAGGTTCTAACACCCTCTGGTTCTTGGACAGAAAAGGTAAGAACATTATTTTGTTTTTTTAATAGAAGGTGGAATTTAATCCAATGTAATCTTACAGCTCTGTGATTATCAAAAACTCTATTTCGCAATTTTTTATCTTCCATTACCGTAGTTAAATGAGAGAAAAGAGTTTCCATTGTAATTACTCCATTCACAGGTGTAGGAGTAACTTTTTTATTATTAAAAATTATAGGATCACAATCAACAAAATCTCTATCAAAAATTCTTTTTAATGATTCAGTTCTTTGTCGCACATTGAATGCACCTAACTCTAACAGATTATTATATTCTTTTAGTAGATTTATAGGCATAACTATTTTTTTAAGTCTATAAAAAATAAATTAAACTTATCTGAATAATTTGTCTTTATTAAGTTATCTCCCGAATGACTTATTATCTTTTCAATAATCTTTATTTTCGAGATATTCTTTTTTTCGTTATCATTATTATGATAAGAAATTGCTCCCATAATAAAATCGGTCATCTGCATTAGTAAACTTTCATGCGAACGAATATTTTGTACATTCCTAAAAACTCCATATTTAGTATTTAAAATTTTTTTTAGCTTATTAACTTTAAAAGCACTTAATGTATCTTTAATATCTAAATAAACATTGTAGGAATACAAGCTATTAATATTATGATTTAGTAAATAATAATACATTTTATAATAAAAATCGTCATATGACTGATGAAATACATCATTATTTATTTGGGATTTTTCAACTCCTACACACCTAAACCTTAAGTCTGTGTTAAAAAAATAATCTACAAGATCCATATAAAAATGGAATTGTGACTTTGAGACATTCGACCATTTTATCTCTCCATAAAAATAATGCCTTGCTTTTATTTCTTTAATGTTCTCATTATGGAACTTTATTTGGTTATAAGCAGTACTTATGGAACCTAAAAACATATATCTTTTGTGATCATTTTCTAGATGGCAGCTTTCGTCACAGTATAAATTAAATGTTTTACTCATAGTTGAAGAATAATTCAGACAAATTTAATTTATATAGAATTAATTTCAAAAGTTTTTTATTTCTATAAATGATGCTAAAAACAATAGAGAATGTCTCCTAACCGACTGCTGGATTCGCAGTAAGTATTGTTTTTAGCATAAGTCATAGATTTTAGCATTTTCTATTGTAATTGACAGCCATCTATCAAAAGCCTGTGGAGTTGTCCTGAAACCATTTATGTTTATTTTGAAAAAGGATCAGATTATAATATCCAATCCCTAATTTTTTAACATACACTCTTCGTGCAGTAGTTGCCTTCCTATTTAAAAGCAATTTTTATAACAACTGGAGGAAGAGGGGGAGATGGTTTACATCTCTAACACACTTCTTTTTTTACCTTTTATTAATATTTTTTTTAATACAGACATATCCTCTCCAATTTTTTTGTCTTGTATTTTAGCATAATGCTGTGTCATTCTAATGTTAGCATGTCCAAGCATTTTACTTACGGTCTCTAAAGGTACACCATTATTGAGAGTAACCGTAGTTGCAAATGTATGTCTTGCCGTGTGAAAAGTAATATCAAAATCAATTTCACATAAGTCTCCAATCTCTTTTAAATATCCATTCATCTTTTGATTGCTTAGTACCGGTAAAACAGTATTTTCATTTACACTTTTTGGATGATTTTCATATCTGCTTAAAATTTTCTGTGCTTCTGGTAACAGGGGTATACTGGCTTCGATCTTTGTTTTGACCCTTTTAGTTTTTATCCATAATCCTCCATCAATTCCCTTTGTTATTTTATCTCTCGTAAGATTCTTGACATCAATGTAGGCTAGACCTGTATAACAGCAGAATACGAAAATATCGCGGACAATTCTTAATCTGTCAGAATTGAAATTCTTCTCACGGATTTTCTGTAGCTGCACATCAGTTAAAAATCTGACATCTATGCTTTCTATTTTAGATTTATAACCTATAAAGGGATTTTTGCTCATCCATTCATTGTTGAGACAGATATTGATTATTTTTTGAAAATTTCTAATATACTTTACAGCAGAATTATTGGAACAGTTTCTAACAGTACGCAGGTAAAATTCATAATCTGCAACAAATCCGGGATTAATATGACGGACATCGATATCACTGATAATATATTTCCATTTCAAAAATGCTTGGGTATGTCGTAATGATGTTTCATACCTTTTCCATGTTCCCTTAGAAAATTCTCTACCTATAAGTTCCTTTATCTTTGAGTTATGATCTTTAAAAGCTTCAATAAGAGTAACTTTTCTTTCTTCAATTCCAAGATATTTATTCCGTAGATTTTCGCAGGTGATTTCTTTACCTTCATTAAACAAATTATTGTAGCATTCAAATAATTTTGTTCTGAAGCGTTCCAATAATGAGTTTAATTGTTTAGCATTGGGACTATTACCAGAAACCTTTCCTGATTTTATACTCCATTGTGAGGTTTTTACCGTTTGTCCTGTTGATATCTCCGTTCGACTTCCGGCAACAGTGATTCTCATGTAAATTGTAGATAATTCAGGGTTGTTCTTTGCCTTTTTGGCATAAAACAGTAAGCTGTAGGTTTGCATAATATTTTAATTTTAAAGGTTAATAATATTGCTGAACCTTAAAACCTACAAGATGTTCAATCAATGAACAGGCTGATAAATAAGCTGTTTAATGAGAATTCGGTGAGTCAAAATGCTACCTAAAGACGACTCACCGAATGACTCACGTTCGATTTGTATTTCTTTGGTATATTTTGATAACTCAAAAAACAAAAAAGCCCTTAAACACTACGATTTAAAGGCTTTTGGATTTCTTTGGTTTCCCACCTGGTGGAGTTGGAGGGATTCGAACCCTCGTCCAAACAAGCAATACATAAGCTTTCTACATGCTTGTTCTGCTATTGGTTTTCGACGGGAAGCAGAGAGCAGACACCCAACTTCCAGCTTATCTTCTGAGGTTTTCGAGCTTTAGCCGAAGCGTCTAAAGCCTTATTTCCGCATTCCTATATCCCAGAATCAAACGCCGCAGAACAGAGCATTTGTGGAATATCTTGCTCCCTTACTAAAATCTTCGGGGAAACGCTTGATCTACTATACTTCGATATTAAGCTGCAAGAGCGAACTCTTCGTTGCCAGTTAAAATTTTGTAGCAAGGGATTATAGAGATCGCGCTACGGTTCTCTGCATGCTTACTTACCCATTGACCTTGCTGTCGAAACCAGTCAACCCCATGAATAAAGTGAATGCAAAGATAACACTTTTATTCAAATTCAGTTCATATTCTTTCAGTCATTTTAATAATGGGTTTTATGTATTTTATTTGAAGCTTTATCCTGCTTTCCGTTGCAATTCCTCATTGCGCGGCTCCGCTTCGCTCCGCCGCTCCATTCCGGGATTTTCTCTACAATCAGGGCTAAGGTGGAAGCCGGCAGTATAAATGATAGACGAAAAAAAACTTTTAAGCAAAGAACAAAAGCCTGGACAGCAAAAAAATAACCCTCGAAAAACAAAAAGTGCCGGAAAAAACCCGACACTTCTATAATTCATTTCCTCAATCTCAATCTCAATCTCAGCCTCAATTTAGATCTTAAATTAACCTCATCAATCCCTGTTCTTCAGTAAAATCCATCCCGAAAGCTGAACAGGCTTTTTAATGATTTTATCTTCCCACTGTAATTTATACCAGTACGTTCCCGTAGGAAGAGGTCTTCCGATGTATTTTCCGTCCCAGATCGGCGTTTTGGTGGTCGGTCGGAAAACTTCTTTTCCGTATCGGTCGAAAATGCCCCCTTCAAAATTTCCGTATTTGCTGATCTCGCTGAAATCAATCACATCATTGCTTCCGTCACTGTTCGGAGTAATTACGTTTGCCATAAAGAACGTATAATATTCTGCCGTGGTATCGCAGGTTGCTCCTCTGTTTCTTACCCTTATCGAATATTTTGTGTTTTTTAGTACCTGGAAAGTGTTGGAAGCCTGCCACGTTACGCCTCCGTCTATGGAGTACTCTATAGGTACATTTCCGTTATTTTGTACAATAATCGTTAAGAATGGATCTTTGTAAGTGATTTCTTTAATTTGAGGAGTTACAATATATCCTACCGTTGCAGTAAAGGTTTTAGAACAGACTCCGTTACTGATGGTTACCGAATAGGTTCCCGATGTGTCTACATTGATGGTTTGAGAAGTTGCTCCGGTATTCCAAGAATAAGAGTAATTCGGACCGCTTCCTGCATCCAGAATACCTTTGTCACCCTTACAGATCTCAATATTTTTTAGTGTAGAAACAATTTCCGGAACAACCGTGATGGTAATTGTAGCAGGAGTCGTCGCAGAACATCCGTTTGTTCCGATTCCTGTTACCGTGTACGTTGTGGTGGTTGTCGGGGAAACAATCTGTGTGTTGCCGTTTCCTGTTAATCCCGTCCATGTGTATGTTGCAGCGCCCATTGCTGTAAGAGCAATAGATTCACCTTTACAGATTGATATTTTTGGTGCCGAAACACTGATGATCGGCGGTGTGATATTTTTAATAACCGTTACAGAACCTTGTTTTACACATCCGTTGGAAGTCGGGCTTGCAATCGTTAAAGTATAAGTTCCTGAATTATTAACAACCGGTGTTAATGTATTGGCTCCGGAAACAATATTTCCCCCACCTGTAGCGGTCCATAAGAAAGTAGATCCGGGTTGATAAACAGAAGTCGTTGCGTTTAAAGTAACCTGAGCATTTGTACAGTTAATTTCTGCCGGAGGATTAATATTAATGACGATGGCCGGATCCATTGTCACGGTTGCAGATCTTGTATATTGACAGCCGTCCGGCGTAGTTACCGTTACTGTATAAATTCCGGAAGCATTTACTGTGGTTGTGGCAGTTGTGGCTCCGTTTGACCATGAAAAAGTATTTCCCGTTCCGTTTGCACTAGCTGTTAAAACGGTTGAAGCGCCTTCGCAGAAATTTAAATTTCCGGAAATCTGAACATTCGGATCTGTTCCCTGAGTGATTATAACGGAAACAGGATCGCTTGTACAGGTTCCGTTATTATAGGTTAAAGTATAAGTTCCCGGAGCAGATACGCTGATCGACTGTGTCGTTGCACCATTTGACCATGTGTTTCCTGTTGCTGAACCCGAAGTAAGGGTAACAGGATTGTTGTTGCAGATTACATTCGATGAAGCAGTAATTGTCGGAATTGGTTTTACATTAACAATTAATTGTAATTCTGCTATTTTCGAACACGAGCCTGATTTTACCAAAACATAAATCGTAGCATTTCCTGAAATATAAGCCGAAGGATTTGCAATCGTATTGCTGTTTCCGGCCAATGCATCTGCCTGATTCAGATAATAGCTGAATGTTACTCCTGTCGTTGTACTGATATTAGGTTGCGCTGATGTTAAATTAAATGTTCCGGTATTGTTATTTGAACAGACACTTAAAGATGAATTTTGTACAACAGGCACTGCTCCCTGAACTACTGTCACAGATTTTGTGTACTGGCAGTTGGCAGGAGTATTTACAGTCACCGTATAAGTTCCCGGCGTTGAAACTGAAATTGAATTTCCTATGGCACCTGTAGACCATGAATATGTATTTCCTGTTCCGTTAGACGTTGCTGTTAAGGTTGTCGGAGACCCGCAGACGATTAAATTTCCCGTAATCTGAGGATTCGGATCGCTTTCTGCGGTTAATATTACTGAAACCGGCGCACTTGTACATATTCCGTTGGTGTTGGTTAAAGAATAAGTTCCTCCGGATGTAACCGTGATGGATTGTGTTGTTGCTCCGGTAGACCATGTATTTCCGGTTGGAACACTTGAAGTAAGCGTTACATTTCCGCCAAAACAGATCGTCAAAGATGAACTTGTAATCGTTGGAGAGGCAAGCTGGGTTACATTGAGCTGAAGCGAAACTACCTTTGAGCATGTTGCCGTTTTTACTCTTACGTAAATGGTTGTGTTTCCCGATGTATAAGCGGTCGGCGTTGCAATAGTATTTGTATTCCCGGCAATGGCATCTGCCTGATTCACGTAATAATCAAAAGTAACTCCTGAAGTCGTGCTTATGTTGGGTTGTACTGTTGTTAAATTAAAAATTGCTGTACTTGTACTGGAACAATTGTTTAAAGTCGCATTTTGAGCAACAGGAACCGCACCCTGTACAACCGTTACGGATTTTGTGTATTGACAGTTCGCCGGAGTTTTTACGGTTACTATATACGTTCCGGGAGCAGTTACGGTAATTGAAGGAGTTGTAGCTCCGGTAGACCATGAATAGGTGTTTCCTGTTCCTGTCGAAGTTGCAGTAAGGATCGTGGAAGTATTTTCACACAATGTCAGATTTCCGCTGATCTGCGCATTTGGATCTGTGTCTTGGGTGATGGTAACGGAAGCTTGTGGACTTGTACAGATTCCGTTGCTGCTCGTTAAAGTATAAGTTCCGGGAGTCGTTACAGTGATAGACTGGGTTGTCGCTCCTGTAGACCATGTGTTGCCTGTTGCATTGTTTGATGTTAAAGTAACGTTTCCGTTAGGACATAACTTTGTGGAGGATGCAGTTATAGATGCCGTTACACTTTTATCTTTAAAAACAATAGCATTCGTTTGTTTACAGGAATTAATAGAATTATTCGGATTATTCGGATCCTGATAACTTATATTATAATAATAGGTATTGCCTGTATTGACAGTAATAGGTGCTGTAATCGGGTTCGTTCCAGTAGCTGCGTTGTTTGCGGTACTGTAATAGGAAACATAAAAATTAGGATTTCCATTCAATATTCCCGTAGATAATGAGCTGAAGTTGAAAGTTGCAGAACTTCCGCAAATATTTATTTCTCTCGGAGAACTTGCCGTTGGTCCCGGATTTCCCGGCGGCACAAAAGGATTGGGAGCAATTGTGGAATTGGTGAAAGGAGATACAAAAGTTGCCGTTCCTCCCCATGTTAAATTAAAGGTGTAAACTGTTGTAGACCAGTTGTCGATGTATAAATAGTATGTCTGACCCGCCACGACATCCATATATTTACAGTAAGGATCTGTATTTCCTGCGCCGGATGAGGTATTGGTATTCGTCATGTTCATCCCTGTATTGGTATAATATCCGGAAGCGTTACATCTTACCGGAGTTCCTCTGTTGGAGCAGGTTACATTCGGTCCGTAAATCGCCCAGTCATAATCTACCGGTCCGGTAGGAGCGAGGTCAAAAGTAAGTGTTCCGCTGGTGGCAATCGTAAATTTATACCAAACCGAGTGGTTCTCGTAAGAAAGGCATCCTCCCAGAGTTTCATTGGTGTTGCCGATTCCTACAGGAGTATAATTAATGCCCGAATTTCCGCAGACGGTAATGGCGGAAACGCAATCTTCCTGTGAAAACACAAAAACAGAAAAGAGCATTACGATAGAAAAGAGTAATTTTTTAAGCATGTTGAAGGGAATATGGTTTTACTCGAAATAAATCAAAACTTAGATTCTGTAGGCTGTGAAAGCAGAAAAATCCTTATAAAAAAGGAGTAATGGGATAGGATCATAGCTGTTTGGTTTTAAGCAGTTTAATATAATTTGCAAATCTAAATAAATAAAGAATGCAAAACCATATAATTTGTTGAATAATTTTTTATAAATACACTTAAATTATTACGAATAAAATGTTAAATGCTTTTCTTAATAAATTATTTTTAAAATTTAAGTTACATGATTTTAAAGATTTTTATTGAATAAAGTTTTGCGGTTTCATAAATAATGTTTACTTTTGCAATCCAAAATGAGATGTAATATATGTTAATAATTCCAGTAAAAGACGGAGAGTCTATCGACAGAGCATTAAAAAAATATAAAAGAAAATTTGATAAAACGGGTACAGTTCGTCAGTTAAGAGCTAGACAACAGTTTATCAAGCCTTCTGTAACTTTAAGACAAGCTAGATTAAAGGCTGCTCACAAGCAAAGAAATCTTAGCAAAGAAGAACAGGCTTAAGAATTTTCTTACACACATACTAAATTCACTCTTTAAATGTTTATATTTGAAGAGTGAATTTTTGTTTTATATACTAAATGATGCTGGACAAATTCCTGGAATATTTACAGTTCGAGAAGAGATATTCTCCTCACACCATTACAAGCTACAGAAAAGACCTTGAAGATTTTTCCCATTTCTGCCTGAAGACAGAAGCTTCGGAAGATATTTCCAAAGCGGACAAAAAAATTATCAGAAATTTTATCGTAGAGCTGAGCGAAAATGATATTTCCAAGCGGAGTATCAACCGGAAACTGTCTTCGCTTCGCAGCTTTTACCTTTTTCTTTTAAAAATCGGTGAAATAAAAATTTCTCCCACAGAAAGTATTTCTTCATTAAAATTTTATCCCGAAAAGCAGATTCCGATATCAAAAGAGGAAATGCAAACACTTAATGATCAGGTTTTTGAAGAAATTAACTATATTCTTGATAAATGTATCGTTGAGGTGCTTTATCAGACGGGAATCAGGAAAGCAGAGCTTTGTGGTATGACTTTTGAAAATGTAAACCTTAGCGGAAACGAACTGAAAATAATAGGAAAGGGAAACAAAGAAAGATACATCCCCATCTCCGGAGAACTTTCGGATCTGCTTAAAAGTTATTTGAAAATAAGGAAACCACTGTCTGAATACGATTTGTATTTTTTTGTCAATAAGAAAGGCAAAAAACTCACTGAAAAATTTGTTTATGTGGTCGTTAATAAGTACCTTAGTCTTATAACAACAAAAGAAAAAAGAAGTCCTCACATCCTTCGCCATAGCTTTGCTACGCACGTTTTGGATAATGGGGCAGAGATCTCTAAAGTAAAAAAAATATTAGGACATTCCAGCCTTGCAAGTACTCAAGTCTATACGAATGCCAATATTGAACAATTGAAAAAAGTGTTTAATCGGGCTCATCCAAGAGCCTCAAAAAATGACGAATTATGAAGATCACAGTACAATCAATTGGTTTAACTCCACACGAACCACTAGAATCACACATTGAAAAAAAAGTAAGCAAACTGGATACTTTTTATGACAAAATTCAGGAGTGTAAAATATTTTTAAAAGTAGAAAACAACTCGGATAAAGCAAACAAAACTGCCGAGATTATTCTGGCGGTTCCGGGAGACGATATTGTAGTAAAGAAGACCTCTGCAAGTTTTGAGGAAAGTTTAGACCTATGCGTTGATACTGCTAAAAAGCTATTAATCAAGAAAAAAGAAATGGCTTAGAAAAAAAAGTTAAAAAAAGTTATTAAAAAATTTGAGAATTCAAAAAATCCGTTCTATATTTGCACTCGCAAAAAGGGAACAGCGATCTTTTGAATTCTTTTTTAATAATGCTTCCATAGCTCAGTTGGCCAGAGCACGTGATTTGTAATCTCGGGGTCGTGGGTTCGAATCCCTCTGGAAGCTCAATTTAATATAAAATATCTG
>NZ_QEHP01000122.1:41346-44281 GCF_003094695.1 Chryseobacterium sp. HMWF035
ATATCACACTCTTAAAAAGCGTGATTTTTTTTACTACTGAAATGATGTAGAGTAGAGTTTCTCACAGCGTTCAGTCCATTTATTAAAATGCTTCCATAGCTCAGTTGGCCAGAGCACGTGATTTGTAATCTCGGGGTCGTGGGTTCGAATCCCTCTGGAAGCTCAATTTAATATAAAATATCTGGGGAGATTCCAGAGTGGCTAAATGGGACTGACTGTAACTCAGTTGCTTCGGCTTCGTAGGTTCGAATCCTGCTCTCCCCACATTTTATATTAGAAAAAAAGTTGCATAAATAAAGGATTTTCCTTAAGTTTGCACAGCGTTACCAATAATTTTGGAAACAAAATTGCGGAAGTAGCTCAGTTGGTAGAGCGTCAGCCTTCCAAGCTGAATGTCGCGGGTTCGACCCCCGTCTTCCGCTCAATAAAAATCACGCTTTTTGGTGTGATTTTTTAGTTTAGGCCGACTTAGCTCAGCGGTAGAGTGCTTCCTTGGTAAGGAAGAGGTCACGGGTTCAAGTCCCGTAGTTGGCTCTCATCATATCCCGATTTCTTCGGGATATTTTTTTGCCTTTATTTTTATGTATGAATTTTGTCTGAAATATTTAAAAATTTTCATAAAACCTAAAAATAGCGAGGCTTACCTTACCGATTCTGTTAAACACTCCCCATAAAAACAATTTGAATTCATGTGATTTTTCAGGATTAAAATTTTCAGAAGCATTCAGTACAAATCTTAAAATTCAATTAAAAGTAATTCCTGCACTTTTGAATTCCTTTACAATCATCAAAAATTTCGTTACATTCGTATAAAATAATTTTCGATGAACATTCTTTTATTGGAAGACGATTTAATTCTTTCAGCGGAACTTTGCAAATTTCTGGAGTCAAATAACTTTACATGTGACAAGATTTATGATGGGGAAACATTTCTTCGCCAGATCAGGAACAGTTCCTACGATTTATATCTTCTGGACATCAATGTTCCGAAAATTAATGGATTGGACGTTTGTCAGACCATCCGTTCTTTCGATAAAAATACGCCCATCATCATTATTTCGGCTTACGGAGATCTTTCCGATAAGAAAGATGCGTTTACACGTTTGGCGGATGATTATCTGGTAAAACCATTTCAGTTTGAAGAATTATTATTGCGCATCAATTCTTTGCTGAGAAGAAAAGCGCCTTCTGAGAATATGGATCAGGAAATTATAAGAATCGATGATCTGATAGTAAATAAAACC
Source organism: Chryseobacterium sp. HMWF035 (assembly GCF_003094695.1). Lineage (NCBI taxonomy): Bacteria > Pseudomonadati > Bacteroidota > Flavobacteriia > Flavobacteriales > Weeksellaceae > Chryseobacterium > Chryseobacterium sp. HMWF035. The sequence goes on from NZ_QEHP01000122.1 coordinate 42,591, forward strand.
GAACAGAAAGTCTATCGTGGCGGAAATGAAATCAATCTTACCCTGAAAGAATTTCAGTTGTTGGTTTACCTTGCAGAAGCGCAGGGAAGAACGGTTTCCAAGCAGCAGATCACGGAACACGTTTGGGAACATAATTTTAATACGAACACCAATACCGTTGAAGTCTACATCAATTTTTTACGAAAGAAGATCGATAAAGATTTTAAAGTAAAACTTATCCACACCCGTTCCGGTTTCGGATATTATCTAAGCCCGTTATAGAATGTCTCTAAAAAGGAAGATCGCGCTCAATCTCAGTATTGCCTTTTCATTGCTTTTTGCTATTGTAATGGTAGTTATTTATATGTCTTTTAATGATTTCCGCAGAGAAGAATTCAAAGAAAGATTCAGGCAGAGACTGGAGTTCACTTCCCATTTCATTGCCAAGTCTAAAGATTTTGAAGAAGAAGCACCTGTCTTTTTTAATGAAAATTCAGATAATATTCTTTTAAATGAAACCATATTAATTTTTAATGGGCAAAAAGAATTGATCTATAGCACCATTAAAGACCGCAATGTAACCTGGGATAATGAACTTCTGAAAGAACTCGACGAAAAAAAAGTAATCTATTCCGAAAAGACGGTTCCTGAAATTTATGCGGCATTAAGAACCATCAACGGAGAAAACTATTATATTTTAACAAGTGCTTTCGACACCAACGGAAAATCAAAACTGGCGTATCTTAAATATCTTTTAATAACAGCTTATGTGATGAGTGCGCTTCTCATCGGTTTTTTCAGTTATTATTTCATGGGGCAGTTTTTAAAACCTCTGGAAGATCTTAATCAGGAAATTTCTGAAGTTACGGCACATAAATTAACAACACAGATTCCGGTTCGTAATTCTAATGATGAGATTGATGTTCTGGCAAAATCGTTTAACACAATGATTGGGAGGCTGGACGACGTTTTCCAGTCGCAGAAAGATTTTACCGCAAGTGCTTCCCACGAAATACGGACTCCCATCACAAGAATGGCTTTTCAGCTTGAAAATTTAATAAAATTCGGAGAACATTCTCCTGAGACTTTATCATCTTTACAGCAGATTCAAAGGGATGTGTATCAGCTTTCGGATCTTACCAATTCACTTTTGCTGCTTACCAAATTCGACAGGGAAAATATCCAGAGCATTTACGAAGAAGTGAGAATTGATGAAGTCATTTTCGAATCTTTTGAAGCGGTTGAAAAAAGCTACCCCAAATTAAAACTGGATTTTCTTATTTCCGAAGATACTTCTGAAGATGCACTTTTAACCATTAAAGGAATTCAGTCTTTACTCGATATTGTTTTCATCAACTTATTTAAAAATGCGGCTATCTATTCCGATGATGTGGAAGTGGATGTATTGATTAAAGAAAATGACGAACATCTGATTGTTGATGTCATTTCCCATGGAAACACCATTCCGAAAGAAGAACAGACAAAACTTTTTGAAGCCTTTAAAAGAGGAAAAAATTCTCAGAATATTTCAGGTTCCGGATTGGGTTTAAGAATCGTTAAACGGATTCTCGAATATCACGGCGCTAAAATTACCTATACTTCTCCGGCAGATCTCTAGTCATGGTCGGAAGAAATCCGACCTCTTTTATGTTTTGAAAACTTTGTCTGGATTTCCTCCTGCAAAAATGATTAATACAGCTGTAATCATATCC
>NZ_QEHP01000123.1:0-63184 GCF_003094695.1 Chryseobacterium sp. HMWF035
TTTTGATTATTTCATATTTTAACACCAAAGAGTGAATAATCAGGACATAATATACCTTTTAATCACTTCTTAATGAAGAAAAATATAGAATTTATTCTATAGAAAATCAGCTTTAAACAGCAGTAAAACAATGATTTTAATTTTTTCTGAATTTTTATAAAATTCGTCTTTTAATAAAAAACATCACAAAAAAATGAATAAAACACAATTTATCACACTGTGTTGAAGAAAAATGCGCGCAAATACTGATGGTTTCAGGCGCTTATAACGCTGTAAAATACAATAATTATAACATAATAGAAAATATAAATATTAATTATTTATGAACTTAATAACAACAATTATTTACTATTAAATTATAAATTCATTACAATAAAAATTTATGGGGACATTATATATAAATAGCTTTTTCTTTTTTAAACTCCTCATTTCTGACAATTAAATGATCATCATAGAAAGATCTTCAACATCGTATAAAGTAAAGTGCCAAACAGAATCTGAAACCAGTTTATTCTTAAAATAAAAGTTTATGAAAATTTTAACAATCAGAAAAAAAATTAGGAATAGTTCTTGTTTAATCATAATCACACAAACAAAATATCACATTATGAACAATTCAGAATACAACAAAGCAGAAAACGCAGTAGATAACACAAAAAACTCGTTAAAAGATGCGGCAGACAATGCAAAATGGAAGGTAGAAGAATTGGCAGACAGAGCCAAAGATTATATCAATGAAAAAAGAAACAGTGATGAAGAAGCAAAACAGGAAGACTGGCTGGACAGAGTAAAAAACAATTTTGCTGATGCATGGGATGATGTGAAAGATAAAGCCAATGATGCGTGGGAAAAAACGAAGGATGCTGCTGAAGATGTAAAAGCAGAATGGAACAAGAAAACGAATTAAAATTTCAGTCATATAAATATTTTCAAGAAAAACGGAGTCTTTTTACAGAAGGCTCCGTTTTTTATTATGTACTAAACACAAATATTGCTACATTTGTATAATAATAAACATTAAAAAATTATGTCATACGGTTTACTTAAAGGCAAAAAGGGAATTATTTTTGGAGCCCTTAATGAACAATCGATCGCATGGAAAGTTGCAGAAAGATGTCATGAAGAAGGTGCTGAATTTATTTTGTCTAATGCTCCTATTGCTTTGAGAATGGGAGAACTTAACGGTTTAGCAGAGAAAACAGGATCTGAAGTAATTGGTGCAGATGCTACTTCTATTGAGGATCTTGAAAAACTTTTTGATGCTGCTGTTGCCAAATTCGGTAAAATCGATTTCATCCTTCACTCTATCGGAATGTCCATCAACGTGAGAAAAGGAAAACATTATACAGAAATGAACTACGACTGGTTGGAAAAAGGCTGGGATATCTCTGCGGTTTCTTTCCACAAAGTAATGAGAGTGGCTTGGGAAAAAGACTGTATGAACGAATGGGGAAGTATTTTGGCGCTTACTTATATTGCGGCTCAGAGAACATTCCCGGATTATAATGATATGTCTGATAACAAAGCCTATCTTGAAAGTATCGCAAGAACATTCGGAAATTACTGGGGTGAAAGAAAAGTACGTGTAAACACAGTTTCTCAGTCTCCTACAATGACGACAGCGGGAAGCGGCGTGAAAGGTTTTGGAGGTTTCCTTGGATATGCAGAAGATATGTCTCCACTAGGAAATGCTACGGCTCTTGAATGTGCAGACTACTGTGTAACGTTATTCTCTGATCTTACGAAAAAAGTAACGATGCAGAATCTTTTCCATGACGGAGGTTTCAGCAGTTCGGGGGTTACTCAGAGAGTGATCAGTAAATATGATACTGAATAAAGATTGAACTTATTATAAATATAAACCAAAGTATTACTTACTTTGGTTTTTTTGTATTGTAAATTATAATGAAAAATATTGCACAAACATTTATTGTATTATCTATTATTCTTTTTAGCTGTACAAAAGAAAAGGAAATAAAAAAAGAACTTCCCGTTCAGAAAAAGGTAATTGATATTAAAATGCTAAAACATATCGAAGTCGGTCTCACTGAGAATTTTGAAAAGCTACCATTGTTGGATTTTACAGAAATAACTAAAGAGGAATACAAAAACCTGAAAAGCACAGCAAATACAATCACAAATTCTCCATTGCATGAAAAAGATGATAATTATGTTTTGGAAATAAATAATAGAATCTTGCAACTAAGGTCATTAGCCAATACATTAAAAGAAGGAGAAACACAGTATAAATATTTAGGATTTTATCCGTCTTTAAATATATATGCTTTTTCAGCAAATAGCATAGGTGATGGTTTAGGCTTTAGTGAACTTAATCTGATTAATGCAACGAATTCCTATGTATACAGCATTGTATCACCTGGCGATGATACAGTGGAAAATCCTGTTATTTCTCCTAATACAAAATATTTAGCATATTGTTACAATTATATTTATAATAAAAATAAAAGTTTTTTGGGTATTCTGAAAATTAACAATAATCAAACATTTATTGAATATCGGAGCTTTTCTTCAGATTATTTTGATATTAAAGAAATAGTATGGTTGGGTGACGATTATATTGGAATAAAAGTAACCGATGATGACTCAAAAACGTTCAAATATTATAAAGCAAATTTATCATTTACTAATAATAAAAGTTCCAATCTATCAAACATTGATGGGAATTATAATATCTATATTGAAACAGAAGCCACCTCTACAGGTATGGCCTCAATAAGTTATTCATTTACAATAAAAGACAAAGAAGCTATATTGAAAACAAATACGTATCATGAATCTATACGATGTAACGGAAAATATGTTATAAAAGAAAACAACAATATTTTAGAGTTATATTATAATGATACTGAAGAAGAGTGTAAGTCTGATTCTCCTGTTTTTTATATTAAGAAAGAAGGAGCAAAATATTATATAAAAGGAGTTGGAGGTGAAGCGACTTTCAACGAATGGATTTTATTAGAAAAAGAATAGGCTCATATCGGAATAAATTATTAGAATTTTGGAAAAACAAAATCGGCGGCATCTTCGATGCCGCCGATTCTAAATAATAAAATGTTAATATGAAGTCTATAAAATTACAGTCTGTATAGAATGTGCAGGAGCAGATAATTTTGCAGCCATTCCTTCAATCCAGAGATTCGTCTCGATGGTATTGTCTGTATCGTTCATGATTACGGTTACCAACTGTCCGTTTTCATTCATAAAAGTGGTTGAGGTTAAAGCAGCTCTGTTTGAAGAGGTTCCTATTCTTCTTGCATTGGGCTTTACAAATTTCGAAACGTGTCCTACATAATAATATTCATAGGTATAATGAAGCTCTCCGGTTTTGGTATCTGCAATGATCGGTGCAAAACAGAAATTTCCAACATGGTTTGGACCGCCTGTTTCATCCAGAAGAACATTCCAGTCTGTCCATAAAGCCGTTCCTTTATTGAAATCGTTGATCATATTCCTTCCGTATAATTCGCCTAAACTCACTTCATAAATTTTAGACATATCAAACTGCTCTTTGCAGCCTTCTGTGAAAGCTAAAAACTTATCCGGAAATGCTCTTTGGGTTTCCGTCAGATTATCGAAAAGCTGGGTTTTGTTGTTCCATGTTTCGTACCAGTGATAACCGATTCCTGAAGCATATTTAGAAGTTTCAGGGTCGCTGAGTGTGGTGGTTGCTCTCTGGTAAATCAAATCACGGTTATGATCCCAGATCATTACTTTTTTATCCTTGAAACCATTTTTCCAAAGAGTCGGACCTAAATTATTTTTAAGGAACTCCCCTTCTTCTTCCGCCGAATAAATACACGATTCCCAGCTTTGCGTTGCCATCGGTTCGTTCTGAACGGTAAGTCCCCAAACATTGATTCCTCTTTTTTCATATTCTTTAATGAACTTTACGTAATAATCTGCCCATGTTTGGTAAAAAGCGTTTTCCAGCCTTCCTCCTTTCAGCATATTTTTATTTGATTTCATCCATGCGGGCGGACTCCAAGGTGAGAAATAGAAGGTAAAATCTTTTCCAATTAATTTTTGTGCTTCTTTGATCATCGGAATTTTATACTTTTCATCATGTGCAACATTAAATGATTTTAAAGTATTGTCATTTTCCTGAACGTAGGTATAGGAATCACTCGAAAAATCACAGGAGTTCATATTGGTACGGACAACCGTGTATCCCAAACCGTTTTTTCCGTAGTAGGCTTCAATAATTTCTTTCTGCTTATCTTTCGGAAGTTTATAAAAAGTTTCTGCGGAAGCATCTGTAATAGCGCCTCCAATTCCTATTAATTTCTGATATTTAAAATCCGGATCTACAAAAATACAGGCATCCGTTTCTTTGGGCTGACCAAATTTTTCGAATTTTACCGTGCCTTTGTCAACCATCTTTTCGTTGGCTGCCGAGTTGGTAAGAAAAACTTTTGCCGTTTTTCCTGTATTTTTCTTCCAGTAATTTTGTGCATTTGCATTGAAAGCCAAACCGACAACCAAGCAACTTACAATTAATCTCTTCATTATTATCTTTCTTATTTTTTATATTAAACCACCCCGTCTCAATTTTCTTTGAAAATTTATCCATCCTTCCAAAGAAGGAAAATTTTAAATGATTCTATTTATTTTCGTAAACCCTTACATAATCGATCTCATATTTCTGAGGAAAAATGGTATCATCAATTCCTTCTTTTCCACCCCAGAAGCCGCCGACTGCAAGATTCAGAATGATGAAATACGGCTGATCAAAAGGCCATGCTTCATACGTTTTCTCTTTGTTTTCATAGGTGAAAAATTTCTGATCATCAATATAAACATCAATTTTTTCCGGAGTCCAGTCTGCTTTGTAAATATGAAACTTTTCACTTGCATCTTTTACAATCAAAGTATCTGTTTTCTGTGTTCCGATGATGTGGTTATACTTCTTTGTATGAACCGAAGCATGAATGTACCCCTGATTAAATCCGACGTGCTCCATGATATCCAGTTCTCCGTCATCGGGCCATTTTTTCATGTTTTCGCTCATCATCCAGATGGCAGGCCATGTTCCGCGACCTTTAGGAAGTTTGGCACGAACTTCAACAGTTCCGTACTGAAAGGAAAATTTACCCCTTGTCAGTAATCTTGCGGAAGTATATTTATTCTTTTCCCAGTTTTCTTTTCTGGCTTCAATGATAAGATTTCCGTTTTCAACTCTTGCATTTTCCGGACGGTTTTTTGTGTAAAACTGAGCTTCATTATTGCCATAACCGTCGCCGCCGACATCATAGTTCCATTTTGAAGAATCGGGTAAGCCTTTGTAATTAAACTCATCGCTCCAGATCAATTTCCTGCGGGAATCAGGTTTGTTAGAAGCACAATGTACTGTTGAAAAAACCAAAGTTCCTCCGATGATGAAATGGAAAATATGTTGAAGTTTTATTTTCAAAGTTTAATGTTTTAGGTTTATATTTTAACGCAAAGATTTATTTTATTAAACAAAATGCTAATGAGCAAAGATTGCGACCAGTCGCTAATAAAACATTATGATAAACGTTAGCTTCATCAAATCAACTTTGTTGATATTCTTTGCCTACTTAAAATCAATAATTCGTTTTCTTAATCTTTGCGTTAAAAAATTCTAGATTAAGATTTAATTATTATTTAATTTATTCTCAACACTTGTCATTCTGAGGAACGAGAAATCTATTTTTAAATGTTGGTCATTTAGATTCTTCACTCCGCTTTGCTTCATTCTGAATGACAACAATATGTTTAAAAGTTAATTTAATTATTTTCAAAGTCTGTCATGCTGGAAGCATCTCTGCAAAAATTATTTAGATTCTTTCAGAATGACAAATTTAACGCTCATTACACTCAGTTTATTTTCAAAGTTGTCATTCTGACGAAGGAAGAATCTCAAATACTGTTTGCAGAGATTCTTCACTCCGCTTCTGAACTGCGTTCGTAGACTTTCTGTCTATGTTCTGAATGACAGCAATATGTCTAAAAGTTAATTTAATTATTTTCAAAGTCTGTCATGCTGGAAGCATCTCTCTAAGTATTATTTAGATTCTTTCAGAATGACAAATGTTGTGTTTAATTAATATCCTTCTAAAAATTTTTCAGCTTTCTACCGCCAAAAGCGGGTTTTATCACGCTCTTAGTAAGTAAAAAATAATATTTATTTTGTCCAATTAATTCTTTTTGTCTGAACATTTTTAGAATCGGTTCCGACCATAATATCGAATTCTCCGCCTTCCCAGTCGTAATTCAACTGATCGTCATAGAACTTCAGATTTTCGGGAGTTAACGTAAAACTGATGGTTTTTGTTTCTCCTTTTTTAATGAATACTTTCTGGAAACCTTTCAGTTCCTTCACAGGTCTTACCACTTTTCCGAATAAATCTCTGATGTACAGTTGTACCACTTCTTCCCCATCGTAATTTCCGCTGTTGGTAACATTTACGCTGATGTTTAATGTCTGATTTCCTTTAAGATTATTTGAACTTAAATTCATATCAGAATATTTAAACTGAGTATAACTTAAACCGTAACCAAAAGGGAATTTCGGATCATTATCCAAATCGATATACGCTGAAACGTAGTTTCTGTCGGTATTGTTTTTTGCAGGTCTTCCTGTATTGTAATGATTGTAGTAAACAGGAATTTGTCCTTCAGTTCTCGGAAAAGTCATCGGAAGTTTTCCGCCCGGATTTACCGCTCCGAAAAGAACATCTGCAATAGAGTTTCCGGCTTCCGTTCCAAGCCACCAAGTATACATGATTGCCGGAATATTGTCTGCTGCCCAATCAAAGACAAGAGGTCTTCCCGCGTTGATCATCAAAACAATCGGCTTTCCTGTTTTGGCAATTTCTTTCAAAAGATCTTCCTGAACTCCGGAAAAATGGATGTTGCTTCTGCTTTTTGCTTCACCGCTCATCGCATGACCTTCTCCTAAAGTCATGATCACAACGTCTGCTTTTTTCGCTGTTTCCACTGCTTCCGCAAACATCGATCTGTCCTGATCATCTACATTTGCGCCTTTTGCATACAGTAAAGTGGAATTTTTATCCAATTGATTTTTAATTCCATCGAACTGCGTTACAATTCTCTGGTTGTCATCTTTAAAAGCCACCGACCAAAATCCGTGGTTGGCAGAAGTTTCTTTTCCGAAAGGACCAATTAAAGCAACCGTTTTTACAGATCTTGAAAGAGGTAAAATGCTTTTCTCATTTTTAAGCAAAACAATGCTTTTTGAGCCAAATTCTCTTCCGAATTTTCTGTTTTCCTGATTGTTGGTCTGTTCCTGCTGTCTTTTTTCACTGCTGAACCGGTAAGGATCGTCAAACAATCCCATCTCGAATTTTTTAACCAAAATTCTTTTTGCGGCATCATCAATCAGCTTCGGATCTACTTTTCCTTCTTTAACTAAATTGGGAAGTTCTGCCATATAAGCGCGGCTTTCCATATCCATATCGCTTCCTGCATTGATGGCTTTTTCCGCCGCTTCTTTATTGTCTTTTGCGTAACCGTGAGGAACCATTTCGCCAATACTTCCCCAGTCTGAAACCACAAAACCTTTATAATTCCATTTCCCTTTTAATAAATCTCTTAAAATATATTTGTTTGCCGTTGCCGGAATGCCGTTGATGTCATTAAAAGAGTTCATGAAAGTCGCCACTCCGGCTTCAGCCGCTGCTTTGAAAGGAGGAAGATAGGTTTCGTTCAATTGTCTTAAACTCATATCAACAGAGTTGTAATCTCTTCCGCCCACTGCTGCTCCGTACGCTGCAAAATGTTTTGCACAAGCCATAATTGCATCCAGATTTCCAAGACCTTTTCCCTGAAAACCACGAATTCTGGCAAGACCGATCTTGGTTCCCAAGTATGTATCTTCTCCAGAACCTTCCATTACTCTTCCCCATCTCGGATCTCTTGCAATGTCGACCATCGGTGCAAACGTCCAGTGAATTCCATAAGCCGAAGCTTCGGTTGCTGCAATTCTTTCGGACTTTTCGATTAATTTTAAATCCCAGCTTGCTGCCTGACCTAAATTCACAGGAAATGTTGTTCGGTATCCGTGAATGACATCCTGCCCGAATAATAAAGGAATTCTCAATCTGGATTTTAAAGCTAATTCCTGAAATTTTCTGGTTTCTTCGGCTCCTGCCACATTAAGCATTGAGCCTACTTTTCCCTGTTTTATTTCATTTAGAACACTTGCAGAATTGGAATTTTGCGGACCTGTTGCGTATTCAAATCCTGAATACTGAACGAGCTGTCCTACTTTTTCTTCTAACGTCATTTTCGACAAAAGTTCTGAAACTTTCTGATCAATTGTCTTTTGTGCGAATGTATTGATTCCAAATGCTGTAACTGCCAATAAGAAATAAACTCTCTTCATTTTAATCTAATTTTAATTATCTGTCCTTTTGTACTACTTCTTCTTAACCTGAAGTTCAGGATGAATTTATTTAACAAAGAACAAAAAGTTTTCAATCATTACAAATTTTAACAGATATATTTGTCTTAAAAAATATAAGTCGCTGTAGAAATTCCCGGCATACTTACCGAAGCTGTCTTCTGATTATATTTTATGTTGAATGCTTTATCTGTAGAGTTGCTGTTCTGAACAATTAATACTGTTTTTCCTGCCGGAGTTTTAAAAGCTACCGTGGAAAGGTTATCTGCCTGTGTAGAAGCAATTCTCTGGGAGTTTGCCGGAACAAATTTTGAAGCGTGAGCAATAATATAATAGGCAACATTTTTGTCGTAACCCGTACTTCCGTTTACGGTAATTGCCCCTTTGCATTGGGTACATCCTCCCGGTGTGTGAGGACCGAATGAAGCATCATTGGCTACATTCCACTCCAAAGCATTTCTGCTCCAGTTTCTCATGGATCCGATAATAACATTTTTCATGTGCCAATCCAAATCTCCTGAAAAAGCACCGGTAGAACTGGTCCACTGTTCAGTAAAATAAACATTTTTATTCGGGAATAGATTATGTACTGTTCCCAAAGCCGAAATATCTCCTGCATACAAATGGAAAGCCGATCCGTCTACGTAAGGATTTGCTGCTGTATCATTTAATACCGCCAAAGGATACGCCGGATTGTCGCAATTGTGATCATAAGCAATGATCTTGGTAGAAATATTTGCCGTCTGAAAAGCGGGACCTAAATTATTCTTGATAAAAGTTGCCTGATCTCCTGCCGACATATACATACTTGGGTTGTTTCCCGGATGTAAAGGTTCGTTTTGCGGGGTGATGGCATCAATTCTGATTCCCTGAGCCTGCATTGCCTGAATGTATTTTACGAAATACTGTGCATAAACCTCATAATATTCTGGTTTCAGACTTCCTCCCATCGTATTTCCGTTGTCTTTCATCCAAACGGGTGGCGACCATGGCGTTGCTAAAATTTTAATATTCGGATTAATCATCAGAATATCTTTCAGCATCTGGATCAAAGCCTGATCTTTGGTTAAGCTGAATTGAGCCAATGTAGGATCAGTCTGTCCTGTCGGCATATCGTCATACGAAAAAACTTCGCTGTTGAGATCCGAAGCCCCAATGCTGATTCTCAAATAACTTACTCCAATTCCGGAAGCACTGAACAGATCATTCAAAAGTTCCTGTTTTTTTGTCGCGCTCAGTTGATTGATTACCTGTACACTTCCTCCTGTAAGCGTATATCCGAATCCATCTATCGTCTGGAATATTTGCGAGCCGTCTACTTCAATGGTGGTTCCGGCTGCTGAACTTCCTGAAAAATAAGAGGTTCCCTGCTGTTGTAGTTTCACTGTCTGATCTCCTTTCGTTAACCACACCTGTACCGGATCTCCGGAAGTGTTTCCGCTTCCGTTTCCGTTGTTTCCTGAATTATCACCATTATTGGCTAAATCCGAAGAGGTACTGCTGCAGTTTAAAAAAGAAAGAAGCGCTACACCGCAAAGTGCAGCACTTCTAAGTACGAAACTATATGAATATTGTAATTTCATATCAATTTAATTGTGTGAAGATTATTGAGTTCTACGGAATTCAACTTTGTCGACACTAGGTCTTTTAATATCCAGGATTTTGTTTAAGAACAGTTCCCGTTAACTCAGTAAAAGGAATTGGCAGAATTTCGTTTTTACCTGCTGTAAATCCTTTAAATGCCAATTTGGAAGATGCTTCTCCCCATCTTACCAGATCAAAGAATCTGTGTCCTTCCCCAATAAGCTCTCTCCTTCTCTCATCTTTCACTGCCTGTAAAGTAACCGGAATTGAGGATAAACCCGCTCTTACTCTTACTGCATCAAGCAATAGTTGTGCTCTCGCTCCTGTTCCATTTAATGCTTCCGCTTCCATAAGATAGGTATCTGCCAATCTGATAAGAATATAATTCTGACGATAGTTCAGTTCTGCCGGTCCAGGCAATGTTGTTTTTTCATCCTGTGTAGGCATATACTTATTTAAGAAATATCCGGAATCCATGTATGCAGGAGAGTAATTTGCTTTCCCTTGTTGTTTCAACAATTTTACATTTAAAATAGAAGCGTCCATTCTTGGGTCTCCCTGCATAAAAGTGAAAAGATTTTCTGTTACGGTATTAAAAGCCCAACCTGCAACAACATCAGGAGCCGTAGGAGATAATCTGCTGTAACCTCGCGGAGCAGTCATCACACAGATTGAGTTTCCTTCATCTCTCCCCTGTCCCCAAAAGCCCCAGTCTGAACTCCCCTGATTGGTGTGCATTACTTCAAGAATAGATTCTGTGGTAAATTTATTATCTGTAACCCAAAGGTCAGCAAAATTAGAGACAAGTTTATAACCATAGGTATTTGACCCTCCCGGAGTTCCGTTTACATCAGCAAATTGTGCAGCAGCTTCCGTTTTCTTGTTTTCATATAAATAAACTTTCCCTAACAATGCTTTTGCGGCTCCCTGAGTAAGTCTGCCTCTTTCGGTTCCGCTTACTGTAGCAGGTAAATTAGGAATAGCAGCTAACAAATCTGATTCTATCTGTGTGTATACTTCGGATGGAGCAGCCTGTGGAATATTATAGTAATCATCTGAAGCTTTAATTTCTTTTAAAATTAGTGGAACATTTTTAAATGTTCTTACAAGATCAAAATAATATAATGCTCGTAATGCTTTTGCTTCTGCTGTAAATCTGCTTTTTACCGCATCACTCATATTAGCCTGAGGAATTTTTTCAATAAGTACATTAGCTCTGGAAATTCCCTGATAATAATCTCTCCAGTAACTTACAGGCATGATATTCGGATTGATCTGGAAGTTTGAGAACCCCTGAATTCCGGCACCATCTGTAGAGCTTCCACCTCCAGCGTAGAAATCATCGGAACCTGCATTGAAAAAAGTGACCATATTTTCAAATCCACCCGCATATTTTCTCAGTACATCGTAAGTGCCTATAAGGGCAAAGAAACACTCCTGCTCATTTCTGAAAAAGTTGTTTGTATCGAAAGCACCTTTGTATTCTACATCTTCAAGATTAGAATTGTTACAAGCCACATTTACCAAGCCTGTTCCTAAAAGTAATGATACTGCTACGGATATTTTATATATTTTGTTTTTCATTTTTAAAATTTTTAGAATGTAATATTAGCTCCAAAGATAAAAGTTCTGGCTTGTGGATAATAGGCTCTGTCTATTCCGAAACTATCTCCTGCTGCAATTTCAGGATCATATCCTGTATACTTCGTAAATGTAAACAAGTTTTCTCCGGTTACATAAAGTCTAAGTTTATTAACTCCGAAATTTTGCGTAGCAGATTGTGGCAATGTATATCCTAATTGTACAAGCTTAATTCTTACATAATCTCCTTTCTGCAAATAGTAATTTGACATCCAGGTGTAGTTATGGTTAGTATCATTAACAGTAACTCTAGGTGTAGTATTGGAAGTGCCTTCTCCTGTCCATCTGTCTAAAATAGCGGTCTGGTAATTAGCATTTAATAAATCCAATCTTCTAAGTCCCTGAAAAATTTTGTTTCCAGCCTGTCCCTGAGCAAAAACCATTAAATCCCAGTTTTTGTAGTTAAGGTTTACGGTCATCCCGAAAGTAAATTTAGGAACAGAATTACCAAGATTTACTTTATCTGCATCTGTAATAACACCGTCTCCGTTGGTATCTGCCCAAATAAAATCTCCGGGTTTTGCATTTGGAAGAATCATTTGTCCGTTTGCATTTACATAAGAATTAATTTGTGCCTGATTCTGGAAGATTCCCAGAGTATTATATCCGTAAAAAGATCCGTATGACTCTCCGACCTGAAGTCTGGAAACTGGTCCCATAGACTGGAATCCTGGACCATCGATATAATCTCTTCCGCGTTCAAGTCTTGTAACCGTATTTTTAAGATAAGCAAAATTCCCATTTACAGAAACTCCCCAATCTGACCAGTTTTTTTTGTATCCAAGCTCCACTTCTACCCCTTCATTTTCCATATCTCCAATATTAGCAGTAGGAGCGTTCGTTACTCCTACGTATCCGGGAATAAATATTTTTCTTAAGATATCTGAAGTTTTTTTCTTGTAGTAATCTACAGTTAAATTAAAATTATTTAAAAACTTAATATCCGCAGCGAAGTTCATCTGTGATGTTGTTTCCCATTTAAGATCAGGGTTTGCTAATGTATTTGGATAGTATCCAGGTAATATCACTTCCTCTCCGGTACTGTTATATCCTGTATAGTTTGCACCAGAAACATAGAAGCTGGCAAACTGGAAATCATCTATTCCGTCATTTCCTAAAATACCGTATCCTCCACGCAGTTTCAATGTATTAATGATCTTATTTTCCGGCCAGAAGTTTTCGTTATTCACATTCCATCCTAATGAGAATGCAGGGAACGTTCCCCAGTGCTGATTGGCTCCGAATTTAGATGAACCATCTCTTCTTACCGTTCCTGTCAATAAATATTTATTATCATAATCATAAACAACTCTTCCGAAGTAAGATACTTTATGTGTATTGATGTAATCCCACGCACTTACAGTTTGATTGGCTCTTCCCACATCAAAATTGAATGAAGCATCTTCCCAATTCGAAATGGGTAATTTACTGTGAGTAACACTTTGTCCCAATCCTATATTATATTCATAGTATCCGTTACCTGCCAATAAATTCAAATTATGCTTACCAAATCTTTTCTGATAGTTAAGCGTGTTTTCTAAACTCCATTCAAACTTTTCCTGAGTTGTTCTGCTGAGACTGTTTACACCCAGATTACTGTAATTTGCATTCAAATAATAAAGAGGTGTAAAATTCCAGCTTCCCCAATAAGCTTTTTTACCGTTGATAGAAGATTTAAAGGTTAAATCTTTTGTGATCTTTACTTCCGCAAAGATATTGGCAATGAAATCATCCGACCATCCATGATTTCCCAACTGGGTATATTTAAAAGCTAAAGGATTTGACATCTCATTCTGAACAAGACTTGAAATGCCGTAAGGAATACCATCTTGATTTCTTACCACAAAAGGTCTCGCTGCAGCAGGAACTGCTGACAAATCAGGATTTAAAATTGGAGTCGTTGGATCCAAGTTTACTGCAGAACTCAAAGGACCTCCAAATTCTCCATTTGAGTTGATTCCCTGAGATTTTGTATGGGTATAAGCAAACGTCTGTCCTAAAGTAAGCCAGTCTGTAACTTTATGAGTGGAGTTTAATCTAGCGGTTAATCTTTTATAATACGAAATATCACTCATTACGATACCGGTCTGATCATAATATCCGAATGAACCATAAAAAGTAGATTTTTCGTTTCCTCCACTAATACTTACTTCATGGTTGGATCTTTCACCTGTATTGAATATAACATCCTGCCAGTTTGTTCCCTCACCAAGAGATTGTGGATTTGCAAATTTCGGAGTCTGTCCTGCATTTACATACGCTTCATTAAGAATTGTTGCATACTGAGTTGCATTTAACAGATCCAGCTTTCTTGATGCATGACCGAAGCCATAAAACCCGTTATAGCTAAGATTTAATCTTCCTTTTTTACCTTTTTTTGTAGTTACTAAAATAACTCCTCTTGCAGCAGAAACTCCATAGATTGCAGATGAAGCTCCATCTTTCAGAACTTCGATATTTTCAATATCAGATTGGTTTAGCCAACCAATTCCATCTACCACAATTCCATCTACAACCCACAACGGATCATTACTTGCTCCAAAACTGGTAATTCCTCTTACACGAATTGTTGCACTGGATCCCGGTTGACCGGAGTTAGAAATTACGTTAACACCTGCTGCTCTACCCTGAAGAACCTGCTCCGGTTTTCCGGCAGGGATCGCTTCGATGTCACTTGCTTTGATACTTGAGATGGCTCCCGTCACATTACTCTTTTTCTGAGTACCATAACCAATCATGACTACTTCCTCAATTTTCTGTTCTTTTGGAAGGGTGTCGGTCTTTGTGTTTTGGGCATTAAAATTTGCAGTGAAATAAAGCACTGCAACCATGCCTAAACTTCTAGATATTCTTACATTCATATACAGTTAGTTTTTTAATTCTCAAATTGAGACAATAAAAATATATTTTTTTTTAATTATTTAACATTTTATTAATAACTATTTTAATATTTCCAGTATTTTTGGGCATTTGAAGGCATAAATTTTTCTTCGAAAACCATAAATATTTCCAAAAAACAGATAAAATTAATCCCCAAAATGACGACCAAGCACTCCAAAATTTCACTTCCGCTCAAGCTTACATTTCTAATTTTCTCCATGGTGCTAAACTGCATGGGCATTGTAATTCTTCAACTTTCGGAAGCCAAAATCACCTATGATAAGCTTGGTTTTTTAGAGTCTTTTAAAGATCTTCCCATTGCTTTTATTTCACTTTTTGCTGTTAATTTTATCAGCAAAACCGGAACAAAAAAATCCCTGATTCTGGCTTTAACAATTGTTGGGATATGCTCTCTTATTTTACCTTTCGTAGAAGTATTCTGGTTTTATAAAATATGGTTTGCCATCATCGGAGCGTGTTTCGCGATCGGAAAAATCTGCGTTTTCGGAATCATCAGAAACAATATTTCGGATGAAAAATCTTTAGCCAAAACCATGAATAGTGTAGAAGCCTCCTTCATGATTGGAATCTTCGTGGTTAATATCGGGTTTGGGTGGGTCATTTCCAGTCAGTTTTCAGAATTCTGGAAATTCGGATTTTTATCCATCTCTGTATTATCAGCAATTACCATTTTTTTATTTTCAAAACTTCCTGTTTCGGAGCCTGAAAAGATGAAGAATGAAAATATTTTTAAAGAAGTTGCCGGAATTGCCAATCCTTTAATTATTATATTTTTAGGGGTAGTCTTTTCGATTGTTTTTATAGAGCAAAGCTTCAATTCGTGGCTGCCGTCTTTTTACAAGAATCATTTAAAGGTAAATTCTTTTTTTGCGCTTCAGGCATCTTCGTTTTTAGCTCTGTTTTCTTATATTGGAAGAACAGTTACGGCTAATGTTATCCAAAGATTTTCTTTGCCGAAATATTATATTCTGTGCTTATCATCCATTATTATAGTGCTTTTAATCATTATCGGAATACAATTTTCAGGAATGGACGATTCTAAGATCCTGCTGTTTCTCTTCCCTGTTATCGGATTGTTTTTATCTCCGCTTTATCCGGTCATCAATTCTAAGATGATTGCCACAATCGATAAGTCGAAAGCCAATGTTTTCACCTCGCTGATCGTTATTTTTTCATCATTGGGAAGCTCTGTAAGTTCGATCATCATGTCAGTTTTATTCGGAAATCAGCTTCTGAATTACTATTCTGTGTATATTTTATCTGCTGTTATTCTGTTGTTTACAATTAGTTTAATTTATTTTAGATTTGCAGATAAAAAAATTTAGAAAATAATTTTATTTTTACTCCCATGAAAATCAAGAACGAAAAAAGCAAGGAAACACTTCAGGAACTTATTGATACAAAAGATTTTGTAGCACATGTATCTGTAGACTGCACGATATTTGGTTTTCATAACAATATCCTGAAGGTTTTACTCTTAAAATACCACGACCTCGATTTATGGTCTCTTCCCGGCGGTTTTGTCTTTAATGATGAAGATCTTCGCGAAGCGGCGGAACGTGTTTTATACGAAAGAACACATCTTCAGAATATTTTCCTGAAACAGTTTCATACTTTTGGAAGAATCGACAGGACAGAAAATAATGTTCACCAGATTTTGCTTAAAAACAAAGGCGTTGAAGTGCCTAAAGATCACTGGATCTTCCAGCGTTTCATTACGGTAGGATACTGCAGCCTGATTGATTTTTCGATGGCAAATACTTTTCCGGATGCTTTTAATGAAAGCTGCGAATGGTTTGAGGTGGATAAA
Source organism: Chryseobacterium sp. HMWF035 (assembly GCF_003094695.1). Classification (NCBI taxonomy): domain Bacteria; kingdom Pseudomonadati; phylum Bacteroidota; class Flavobacteriia; order Flavobacteriales; family Weeksellaceae; genus Chryseobacterium; species Chryseobacterium sp. HMWF035. The sequence goes on from NZ_QEHP01000123.1 coordinate 16,344, forward strand.
CTGCCCAAAATGGCATTTGACCACGACAGAATTATCGAAACCGGACTGGAATATCTCAGAATGAATATCAATACCGAAGTAGCGGCGAGTAATCTTCTTCCTGAAAAATTCACCATGAAAGATCTGCAATGTCTGTATGAAACAATTTTAGGCGAAAAATTCAGAAGGAACAATTTTCAGCGTAAAATTTTAAGTCTTAATATTTTAGACCGCCTCGAAAAACTGTACGACGGTTCTGCCAATAAAGCTCCGTATTTGTACAAGTTTAAAACCAGAATCTACAATCCGACAAACCAGTACCCTATTTCAAACGAAGCGGAAAATTAATTTTTGATGTTTTGTATTTAAAATTCAGTTTAAATATCTAAAAATCAACAGATAAAAGTCATTTAAAAAAAATTTCTCTGAAATAGTGAAAAGTCTTATTTTTAGGAAAATTAAAATATAATGTCATATTATTCCCTTACGAGCATTCCCGATTATTATGGGATCGATGCTTTACTTACTGAAGAACATAAACTTATCCGACAGTCTGTAAGAGACTGGGTGGAAAGTTTTGTAATGCCACAGATTGATCATGCTGCCCAAAACCACACCGACATCCCGAATTTAATGAAAGAATTGGGACAAATCGGGGCTTTAGGACCTTATATTCCGGTTGAATACGGCGGTTCCGGACTGGATCAGATTTCTTACGGTCTGATTATGCAGGAGCTTGAAAGAGGTGATTCTGCAGTACGTTCTGCTGCCTCTGTGCAAAGTTCTCTGGTGATGTTTCCTATTAATGAATTCGGTTCGGAAGAACAGAAAAGAAAATATTTACCCAAACTAGCTGCCGGAGAAATGATTGGTTCTTTCGGTTTAACAGAGCCAAATCATGGTTCCGATCCGGGTTCTATGGAAACACATTTTAAAGACATGGGAGATCATTATCTTCTGAATGGGGCTAAAATGTGGATCACCAACTCTCCTCTTTGCGATATTGCCGTAGTCTGGGCAAAAAATGAAGAAGGAAAAGTTCAGGGACTGATTGTTGAAAGAGGAATGGAAGGTTTTACAACACCCGAAACTCACAATAAATGGAGCTTAAGAGCTTCAAAAACTGGAGAACTGGTTTTTAATGATGTAAAAGTTCCGAAAGAAAATCTTCTTCCGGGAGTTATAGGACTAAAAGGACCTTTATCTTGTTTAAATTCAGCAAGATATGGCATTTCATGGGGGGTAATCGGAGCAGCGATTGATTGCTACTGTACTGCGGTTCAGTATTCTAAAGAAAGAAAACAGTTCGGAAAACCTATCGGATCTTACCAGTTGCAACAGAAAAAATTAGCTGAATTTTTAACGGAAATCACTAAAGCTCAATTGCTTTGCTTACAGTTAGGAAATCTTAAAAACGATCATAAAGCAACACCTGCGCAGATTTCCATGGCAAAAAGAAACAACGTGAAAATGGCGATTGATATTGCAAGAGAATCCCGTCAAATTCTTGGAGGTATGGGAATTATGGGTGAATTCCCGATGATGCGCCACGCCGCAAACCTAGAATCTGTAATTACTTATGAAGGAACGCACGACGTTCATTTATTGATTACAGGTCTTGATATTACAGGAATTAACGCCTTCTAAGAGAGCAAATTTTGTAATAAAATAATACAGAGTCTGACCAGTTTTTGGTCAGACTTTTTCTTTTAAAAAAAAATTGATATTCACTGAATAATTATTGATATGATAAAATTACCGCTGTTTTATTTTAAAATTCTAACTTAAACATCAATAAAAATTGACAATAATGAAAAAATCAATTACTCTTTTTCTGGGACTTACTGCTTCCTTTTATTTTGCACAACAAGCCGGAGACATTTTCAGTGTTGAACCAAAACTTGATCTTACTCCGCAAGCGGTGGCGGGTTTTATCTCAAACAATCTTGGCGAACAGAATTCTCCTGATTTTATAAATTATCTCAACAGTTTTAATGTAGGATTAAAGGCCTATAAAATAACATATTATACAAAAAACGAGAAAAATAATCTCGTAAAGGCAACCGGACTTCTGATGTATCCAAAAGCGAATTACAAGCTTTCTACGGTAGTTTCGGATCACGGAACCACCGACAGCCGGCAAAATGTACCTTCTAATCTTAAAGGAGTTCTGTATGCAGGATTTGTAGTGGAGCTTTCCTATGTTCTGAACGGTTATATTTTAATGGCTCCCGATTATGTAGGGATGGGAAGCGGAGACGGAGTTCATCCCTATGTACACTATCCTACCGAAGCTTCTGCGACCATTGATTTTGTAACGGCAGCCAACAAAGTTCTTGCCCAGCAAAATGTAAAACGCTACGACGAATATTTTTTAGCGGGTTATTCGCAGGGCGCTCATGCAGCAATGTCTACTTTAAAGAAATTGAGCATTTCGAATCCCAACAACCTGAACTTCAAATATGCTTATATGGGAGACGGACCTTATGATTTCTCAGGCGTTACTTTGCAGAAAGGCGTTCTGGAAAAACAGGTTTATCCGTTTACTTCTTTTATCGCCAATGTTGTTAATACCTGCAATAAAACAGGGTACCAAATGTATAACAGCAATATTTCGGAAGTAATCTCTTCAGAATATCTGGATCGCTACAATTATCATGTTGTTCAGGATAACGGAGGTCTTCTTTGGGGTCCTTTGGTTTGGAGAACACTTTTTACCAATAATTTCGTAAATGATGTTACGAATAATCAGAATAACAAATTGAGACAATGTCTGAAATCAAATGACGTATACGACTGGTATAATAAAACACCCATGACTTTAGGACATTCTACGGTTGATCTCGCCATTCATCCGGATAATACTTCTAAAACCATTGAGGTTCAGAGAGGTTACTATTCGTGGTGGGATCTGAATAAATACAAACTGGAGGCATTTTATTGGGGACCTTTAGGACATATCGGAGGAATTGTGCCTTTTGTTCTGGCATCCAATGCTAAATTTAATACTTTAAGAAGCGGCGGACTTTTCAATGAATGGGCGATGCTGACTTCAAAACAGTCTCAAAATAGTCAATCCGGAATCAGTTCTATTTATCAATCCCAGATAAAACCTGATCTTCAGAATATGGAACTTCTTGAAATAACAGATTTTAACAAGGAAAAGACTGAACGAAAAACGGTGAGCAACAACAATTTAGCTTCCTTACAAGATGGGGTGTATTTATTAAAAGTCTCTGAAAATAATTCGGAAAAACTCATTCCGTACATTAAAAACAGTCCGGAAACTGTAGAAGAAAAGGATATTGTAAAATCTGAGCTTAACAATATTCTGAATTTAAAAATCAATCAGGAAGAACTTTTAGCTGTCAATATTTTTGATGACAATAAAAATCTTATCAAATCCATTTCTCAGGAACAGTATATTAAAGACGGAGGAATAAATCTCAATACTATTTATTCTCAAAATCTTACTTTTGAAATTACTACCCGTTTCTATAATTTACAGTTTAAAAAACAGATCATCGAACTGAAAACGGAAGATCCTGTTTCAGTTATTGCTCAAAATAATCAGATTATTGTAAAAGCTAAAAACGGTATTAAAAATATTAGTATTTACAGCATTTCAGGAGATTTAATCCAGAATCAGGAAGTAAACAGCTCTCAATTCGAATCAACTAACATCAAAACAGGAATTTACGTGGTTCAGGTAATTCAGAACGACGGAAAAGCTTTCAATAAAAAAGTGAAATTATAGTAATTTTCTTCATACAATCCTTCATCGTAATGAGTGCATCCGTTTCGGATGCATTCTTTTTATGCAGAATAAGGTTTTATGTTTTCGATAAATGCAAGATCCGGATTCAGAATTTCTTCGATCAGGCTTTTAATGGATTTCATGGCATCATCAATATCCCCTTTGTCAAACTGAAGAGAAACAACGCCTTTTTTAGCTTCCGCAAAACTCCAGATTCCCGTCTCAATCGGAAGTCCCCAAAACTCAGGAAGATTTTGTACAACGTACTGATAAATGCACAACTGCAAAGCCTGTTTTCGGTCGCTGTTATGGAAATATTCGTCTACATTGGATTCGTCGATTTTTACGATAAGATTTTTGATCTTTGCCGTTTTATAATCGATAATTCTCAACGTTCCGTTAAGCCGGTCGATCCTGTCGATGAAGCCGAAAAAAGAAACTTTGTCTTTTTCATCAAGATAAAAATCTACATTTTCGAAACGTTTTTCGATCTCTAAAATTTCCAGTACGTTTCCGCTTTTTATCAGCTCAAGATCATGATTTAAAATATTTTCAATGACTTTTTTAGCAATGGCTTTATGAATGAAATTCATTCCTTTTTCATAAAATTCCGGCTGATGTTTCAGCTTTTCAATAGCCACTTCTATATATTGATCTATAGCTTTAACTGATTCTTTTAAATCGTTTTCTTTTAATATTTTACCTTTCAATACTTCATAAATTTCTTGAAGGGTATAATGCACCAGATTACCGTAATTTTTTACCGATAGTTCTTCTTCAATTTCATCACTTTCCGAGGTCTTTAAAATCTTGGAAAGGTAAAAATCAATCGGATTGTACAGATAACTTGTAAGGTGAGAAGCCGAAACTTTTTCCTTCCATTTTTCCAGCCGCTGAAGAACAATTTCGGTTTTTGAAATTTCGATCGGCTGCGTAATAATTGGCTCGGAAGAATTTTCAATAATCAGATGTTCGATATTGTGAGAACTTTCCATTTCGATCTGGGTGATGAAACGGCTTTTTTCTCCTGTATTCACTCCCGAACTTAGGGCATTAAACAATAAATGTACATTTTTGGAATCCTGAATCAATCTGTAAAAATGATAGGCATAAATACTGTCGTTTTCCAAAAAAGTATGAAGATCAAAAAATCTTCTGATATCAAAAGGAATATACGTATTCTGTGAATTTCCGAGTGGTAATTTCCCTTCGTTCACAGAAAGCATAATCACATTTTCGAAATTCAGGAGACGGGTTTCCAGAAGTCCCATAATCTGCAAACCTCTCAAAGGTTCCCCCTGAAAATCAATACTTTCAGAGTTAATATGCTGATTAATCAGAATTTCCAGCGTTTCCATTTTAATTTCAAACTGATAAGGAGACAACTGATTTTTGATAATTCTGAAAGCATTTTCGAAATGGGAAACGTTTTCGTACTGAATATCATCAATTTCCAGCCATTTGATCTGCTTACAGAATTCAATTAAAGAATCTAAATAAACACTTGTAGAATCTGCTTTTTTCAGTAAATTATAGTACGAAAGTTCATGTAACAATTCGTGAAAAAGCTTTTTGGAAATGTAAACGATATTGCGTTCTTCAATTTTCGCTTTAAAATTATTGATCACCATTTCATCTTCAGCAGATTTCGGCAATTCTTCCAGAATCGGGAAAATATCGCGGTAATAGTACGACGATTTGTTTTTCTCGAGTTGTTTCTGAAGATAAAAAAGCTGTTTTACGGCATTCGAAAAAGAAAGATTTTTAAGAGGAAACCCCATCGTTATATTCAGATTGGGAACGCCGTGCATCACATCCAGACTTGCAGGAAGCAGATTTTCATCCAGCAAAACCACTGCAGTGTCGGAATAGGTTTTATTTTCTATTTCTTTGAAGATTTCCGATAAAATTTTCGTCTGGGTGATATTTCCCGAAACTTCGTAAACTTTTATGTTCTTAGGCTGATTAAAGTCGTCTTCAATCCATTGAAAAAGACGGTGATCATCAAATTCTTTCCACGTTTTATGGTTTCTTAAAAACTTTCCGGCTTCCTGTCTTTCATCATCAAAATAATAATGATCTGCCTGAAAAAAGCACTGTCCTTTATCCCATTGCAGAAGACTTCTTACGAGCTTTTCTTCCGCCGGAGTAAAGGCATTAAAGCCGCAGAATACGAATTTTTCTTCGGTATTTTTGGCAAATTCATCAATCTTTGCTTTTGCCGTTTCGTTAATCATTCCGGAAGTTGCCCAGTTTCTTTCCTTCAGCTTTTTCTTGAGAACGGGAAGAAAGACATTCATGTTTTTCCAGAAATTAAGGAATTTTTTTCGCGGTCCTTCATCGTCTTCTCCCAAATCCTGCGCCCATTCTTTAATCCGCTCTTCATCAAACATATACTGTAAAACGGCTTCATCACTTTCGGAGAATTTCAGGATGTCGTCCCAGTCTTTCTGCAACGTGGGAAACCATTTCAGAAATTCTGCAAAATCGTCATTTGGAATCAGATTTAAGCTTTTATAGACATCAAAAGCGAAAAGCCAGAGTGCAATTCCCTGAATCTGCTGTTTGTCGGCAATTTTATCAATCAGTTCTTCAATTGTAAAAAAGTTCGGCAAAAATCCGGAGTAATTGTTTTCCTCAAGAATTCGTCTGATGAAAACAATAGGACGTTTTCCGGGCAGAACGATGTTAAATTCAGATAAATCGGAATTCTGGGTTAATAATTCACTGATGATTTTATTGAGGAATTTCAAGAGGTTTTATAGTTTTTATAATTTTCCAGTTGTTCAGCAATGATTCGGTTGTATTCTGTCTGCTTTTCCTCTACCATTCCGTTCCTTGTTTCGCCGTCATAAGTTTTCTGGAAATCCTGATATTCTTTGAGGATTGTATTGTAAATGGTTTTAAAATACCTGTCGAAATCGGCTCCGTTTTTAATCTTTTCCGCCACTTCTTTTCTCAGTTTGCGGGCAAAAACTTCGGCAACATCAAAATGTTTCTGCTCATGAAGCAGCACATAATCATTGATTCTTTTAACGTCTTTCCACGATTGGTTTTCGTTAAAAATTGTCTGAATGGTAATTTTTACAGGAGCTTTCGGGTTTGAAGATCTTACGTAGGAATACGTCCATCCACAGTTCGTATAAGCCACGACATTGTCTCCACGCTGGTTATTGACTTTGCTTTTAAAATTGCTCCAATTCAATTTTTTTCCCTCTTCCCACTTTATTTTCTGACCGAATAGAATATTGGAAATCAGAAAACAAGCCACAAAAACTCCTTTCATTTATTTTTATTGAACTACTATTGTTTTGGTGATCCAGTTGTTGCCACCATTCCAGAATTTAAAAGTATACGTACCAATCTGTTGCGGACTGAAATTGATCTGATTGGCAGAAGTGTATATTTTTTCCGTACACGGTCCGTTCGTAATGTATTTATAAGCCGTAACGGTTCTGGTTAAATTATCATTATGCACATAATCATATCCATAGAAACCCTGACAATGAGAAGGATAAGTAGAATAAGTCTTAATACTCTGAACTGAAAAGACATCCATCGTATCATTAACAATTCTCACACTGTCAATTTTAATTTTGTCAACAGATTCTATAGTATTATAGTCATCATCATTGTTACAAGATGTAAAAAATAATCCTAAAACTAATGCAGAAAACCCAAAATGGAGAAACTTTTTCATAGCTACAAAATTTAGATTATTATTAAAAATATCAGAATTTATTATTTAACAAAATGTGTTTAAACTTTTGATTATCCGTTATATTAATCATATTGCTTTTTAACGCAAAGAATCGCTAAGATTCTTTTATATACCAACTGCTTTTAAGTTCGCAAAGGTACTTCGATAAACTCAGCATAAACTATTCACTCAGCAAAGAACTCAAAGGTTTTTCAATGATAATAAATTACGGACATTCATTAAACGTTTTATTTAAAGTTAATAATTATAAATAAAAAAGATCACAATAGTTTTTAAAAATCTTTGATTTTTATTCTTTTGGGAGCTTTAAATATTTTAATGTCGCATTGTGCTGATCTTTTGCGGTTAATTCTCAAATTAGTTTAAACATTAAATACAAAATTAAGAATTAAAATTACCTTTAGAAAGATACACTACTTTTTTTGTATCGTAAAATTCTTCGTCAAAATAACTTTTCAGGCTGAAAATTTCACATTTCAGTCCGGCTAATTCTTCAGCAAGATCCCCTCCTTTCAGATACAGAACACCATTATGCTTTGTATTAAATTGTTCTTTCTCGAATTTACCTTTCAGCCATCTTAAAAATTCAGGCATCTGTGTTACAGCACGGCTTACTACAAAATGGAATTTTTCCTTTAATTTTTCCGCTCTTCCGTGGATTGCGGTTACGTTTTTTAATCCGGCTCCTTCTGCAACAGCATTTACCACCGTTATTTTCTTTCCGATAGAATCAATTAAAGTAAATTGAGTTTCGGGAAACAAAATTGCAAGAGGAATTCCGGGAAAACCACCGCCTGTTCCAATGTCCAAAACTTTTGTTCCGGGAGCAAATTCCATCACTTTTGCAATTCCCAAAGAATGTAAAATATGCTTTTCGTACAGAGATTCCATATCTTTTCTTGAGATCACATTGATTTTTTCATTCCATTCATGATATAAAACCTCCAGTTTATTGAACTGATCGATCTGTGTCTCTGTAAGATCCGGAAAGTATTTTAGTAGTAACGTTGTAGACATATAAATTATTATAAACGGCAAAAATAAGTTTTTTATCAGCTTTATTCAAATTATCAAAACTAAGATTTACCTTTCAGAAATTTCTTTACTCCTCTTTTTCGATATAATTGTTGGTTCTTTTCAGTAATTTTGAAATTTTCTCGTCCAGTTTTCCGGATTTCATATCATCAGTTCCGAGCTTTGCTATGTAACCGTCTTTCAATTGGATATCAACTTTCCCTATCTGTTTATTGATGCTTATACTTTCCACATCGTCGTTGCTGAAACTAAAACCTCCCATCACCTTTTTATACTCGGCAAAAGTCATCTGCTTTGTAGATTTTGGGACTAGCGAAAAAATTCCGTTGATTTTTTTAATCTGAATTAAATTAAAAACGTGATCATTTTCAGAATCTTTAAGGCTTACCACAAGTCCGGGAAGTCCTGAAAATCTGTACGGTCCGTCGTTAACCGGATAATCTTTGCTGAACCACGCTTCCCAGTTTCTTCCTTTAAAATTTGCCGTAGCTTTCTGGCAATCTATATTATTAATTTTTAAAAATTCTTTTTCAATTTTCCATTTCGGAACTTCATTATCTGGAATTAACAAATTGACAGTCTTAAACTTATCATAAAAATTAACTGCTTTTTTAGCATAATCTTTTTCAATAATATAGCTGAGATTCTGGTCATAGTTTTTAGACGAAAGCAAATCCTTATAACTTTTTGTAGCCGCATAAGCAGAATCTCTTTCGTATTTCACCGCGTTATAAAAATAGGATTTCTTACCGTCCGTATCCAGATTCATATAATCTGTTATAACGGAATCTTTTTTATTAAGATCCGGCTTCATCCTGTATTCGTACACAAAGCGGTAATTCTGAGCCGAAGCCAGTGAAACGATAAAAAGAAACAGAAATTTGTACATAATGGTGACTGGTGTTTTAATTTTATATTGAATAACTACAAATATAGTGATAAAACGCTAACGCAGACAAAAAAGCTTACTCCGGCTGTATTTTAATTTCTGAAGAAATACTTTTTATTATATTTGTTAAAATAGAAATAATTACATGGAGAAACTTTCAGATAGAGTACAAAGACTTGGTTACTCACAAACTTTTGTTATGTCGAATAAGGCTAGAGAAATGAAAGCCAGCGGAATAGATGTTATAAGCCTTACTTTAGGGGAACCCGATTTTGATGTTCCGGACAATATCAAACAGGCTGCTTTCGATGCCATTAACCAAAATTACAGTCACTACTCTCCTGTTCCCGGATTTTTAGAACTTCGTGAAGCGATTGCTCACAAATTAAAACGAGATAATAATTTAGAATATAAACCAACGCAGATCTGCGTTTCCAACGGTGCAAAACAGGCGATTTTAAATGTTCTGGCTGCTCTTCTTAACGATGGAGATGAAGTAATTCTTCCGAATCCTTACTGGGTAAGCTATGATGAAATGGTAAAAATGATGGGCGGAGTTTCTGTGATGCTTCCGACTTCATATGTAACGGATTTTAAAATCACTGCGGAACAGCTTGAAGAAGCCATTACAGATAAGACAAAGGCTGTCCTGTTCAGCTCACCGTGCAACCCTTCTGGCGGATATTACACGTATGATGAACTGAAATCTCTGGCAAAAGTGATTGCCAAATATCCTCATGTAACGGTAATTTCAGACGAAATATATGAATTCATCAACTACGAAACGAAAACAACGTCGATTGCTCAGTTTCCAGAAGTTTACGAACAGACTGCCGTTATTAACGGGATGTCTAAAGCGTTCGCGATGACAGGATGGAGAATCGGATATTCTGCGTGTCCGGAATGGCTGGCTAAAGCGTGTGAAAAAATTCAGGGACAAATGACGAGCGGAGCGAACACAATGGCTCAGAGAGCGTCTATCACAGCTTTACAAACCGATCCTTCGGAGTATAAATACATGATTGATGCTTTCAAAAAAAGAAGGGATCTGGTTTATGATTTAATTAAAGAAATCCCAGGTTTTAAAGTAGTTTTACCTAAAGCAGCGTTTTATTTCTTCCCGGATGTATCGCATTACATCGGAAAAACATTAGACGGAACAGAAATTAAAGATTCTGATGATTTCGCGATGTTCCTTCTCGAAAATGCTCATGTAGGCTGCGTTGGCGGAGTTTCTTTCGGAAGTCCTGAATGCATCAGATTTTCTTATGCGGCTTCGGAGGAAGATTTAAAAGAAGCCATGAGAAGAATTAAAGATTTACTTGATAAATTTAACTAAGAATAATTTAAGCATTTTTTTAAATAATAATCAAACATATTCCAACATCAATTAACATGAATTTTTTAAAGAGAATCACCATTGTAACCAGTATTGCAGCAGCAAGTTACTGCGGATACGCTTACGGACAGGATTTCCAGTGGAAAGAAGCACAGTCGAATGGCTACACCTATAAATATGTAACCAACGACCCTACCTCAGCAAGATATTACACACTGAAAAACGGCTTAACCGTTATTCTGAGCCCAACGAAGAAAGACCCAAGAATCCAGACTTTTATTGCAACGAAAGCAGGAAGCAAAACGGATCCGGCAGATCATACCGGTTTGGCGCATTATCTGGAACATATGCTTTTTAAAGGGACGGATCAATTCGGATCTAAAGACTGGGCAAAAGAAAAGCCGCTTCTTGACCAGATTGATGCTCTTTACGAAAAATATAATTCTACTACGGACGAAGCAAAGAGAAAGGAAATTTATAAAGAAATCGATAAAGTTTCGGGAGAAGCAGCGAAATATGCTATTGCAAACGAATACGACAAAATGATGTCGGGAATGGGCGCAGACGGAACCAACGCTTTTACTTCGTACGAACAGACAGTTTACACGGAAGACATTCCTGCGAATGTAACGGATAAATTTTTAGCATTACAGGCAGAACGTTTCAGACAGCCGATTTTAAGACTTTTCCATACAGAATTGGAAGCGGTTTACGAAGAAAAAAACAGAGGTCTGGATAATGACGGAAGAAAGGTTCTGGAATCTATGTTTGCCGCGATGTTCCCGAATAACAATTACGGAAAGCAAACGACCATCGGAACGATTGAACACCTGAAAAATCCTTCACTAAAAGCGATCAGAGAATACTATAACAATTATTACGTTCCGAATAATATGGGGATCATCATGTCGGGAGATTTTAATCCTGATGAAATGATTGCCAAGATCGACAAAGCATTTTCTTACATGAAAAACAAACCGGTTCCGGCATACAATCCGGGACAGGAAAGTCCGATTATGGCTCCGATTACCCGGGAAGTTTACGGACCGAATCCTGAAAATATCATGATCGGATTCCGTTTTCCGGGTGCTACGACAAAAGATGCAAGAATGCTGAATTTTATCGGAAGTATGCTTACGAATGGACAGGCGGGATTAATTGACCTTGATCTTGTTAAAAAGCAGAAATTACTGGGTGCTTATGCGTTTCCGTATGTTCTGAAAGATTATTCGGCACTTTTGTTACAGGGAAATCCTACGGAAGGACAGTCTTTGGATGATGTGAAGAATTTATTGCTTCAGGAAATCGACAAGCTAAGAAAGGGAGAATTTTCTGATGATCTGATCCAGTCGATCGTGAATAATGAGAAGAAAAATGTGATCCAGAAGTATGAAAAATATACCTCAAGAGCAGAATCTCTGATGGATGAATTCACTTCCGAAGTAGACCATAAAACCCAACTTCAGTATATTGAAGAAATTTCAAAGCTTACTAAAAAAGATATTATGGATTTCGCATCTAAATATCTTAAAGACAATAATTATGTAGCGGTTTACAAAAGAAAAGGAGAAGATAAAAACATCGTAAAAGTAGACAAACCTACGATTACTCCAGTTTCCGTAAACAGAGAAGACCAGTCGCCGTTCCTGAAAAAGATCGACGAAATGCCGGAAGCTCCGATTTCTCCGGTATGGCTGACTTTTGAAAAAGATATTGCCAAAAGCAAAGTAAAATCGGTGGATGTACTTTCTGTAAAAAATACAGACAATGATCTTTTCAGATTATACTATTATTTCGATGCCGGAAAATGGAATAATAAAATTCTTCCTTTAGCAGCAGAATATCTGCAATATTTAGGAACAAAAAATAAATCTTCGGAAGACATCAGTAAAGAATTTTACAAACTGGCTTCAAGTTTCAATGTAAGCGCAGGAAATGAAGAAACCTACGTTACACTGGAAGGTCTGAATGAAAATTTCGATAAAACTGCGGCTCTGTTCGAAGATTTAATTAAAAACTGTGTAGCAGATCAGAAAGCGTTAGATTCCTACAAAGTGAGGCTAAAAAAATCAAGAGCCAATGCGAAACAGAATAAAGGCTCTATCATGAGCGGATTGAGAAGCTACGCACAGTATGGTCCGCAAAACCCATTCAATAACGTATTGAGCGACGCAGAATTAGATGCACTCAAAGCAGAAGATCTGGTGAATATTCTGCATGATTTATTCAACTTTAAGCATAAAATTCTTCATTACGGTCCGAAATCAGCCAACGAAGTTGCTTCTTCTTTAACGCTGATCCACAAAGTTCCGGCTTCGCTGAAAGAGATGCCGAAGTCTAAAACATTTACCCAGATTCCTACGGATAAGAATAAAGTGTTGTTTGCCCATTACGATATGGTTCAGGCAGAAATTTTCTGGGTAAGAAACAGCGATCCTTATAATGTAAGCATTACTCCGACTGTAAATTTGTTCAATAATTATTTCGGTGGCGGAATGGGTTCTGTGGTTTTCCAGACGATCAGGGAGTCGAAAGCTTTGGCTTATTCTACCTATTCTTACTTCTCGCTTCCAGGCAAAAAAGAGGATAAAGATATGATTATGGCTTATGTAGGAACTCAGGCAGATAAATTCAATGAATCTACCACAGCGATGAATGAGCTTCTGACAACGCTTCCGAAATCTGATCAGTTATTTGAAACGGCAAAAAGCGGACTGAAGAAAACGATTGCCTCCGAAAGAATTACACAGGACGGAATTATCTTTACGTATCTGAGAGCCCAAAAGCTTGGAAATAATACAGATATCAGAAAAAACACTTACGAGCAGGCTCCAAAACTGACGTTTGCTAATATCAACAGTTTCCACGATAAGGAAATGAAAGGTAAAAGCTACACCTACTGTCTGGTTGCTTCGCAGGATAAAGTAAGTGAAGCCGATATGCAGAAACTCGGTGAAGTGAAGAAATTGAATTTGACTGAGATTTTTGGTTATTAATAATGAAAAAGCCCTGAAATTCAGGGCTTTTTTAATTCCAATTTTTATAGGGCATCAAGTACTTAAAATTATTTTACAATCCCTTTCAAAGTAAGTGGAAGTATTGTATCAAAATTTGAAATACTTTTGTTAGTAATAAGAAAAAACTGTTTTACAGTAACTCCATGATCTTTATATTTATTAGGATCATATTTAATTTTTATAGAGATTGTATCATTTTTAAAATAAAGTCCTTTTTTCACATTGCTTTGGGTACAATCACAACCTTCCCTTACTCCGTAAACTTTTAAACTGTCATGGTTTATATTTACATATTTAAAGTTGTAATTATATACTGGAGTTTTATTTCTTTCTAAAATTCCAAAATCATGTGTCAAGATTTCTTTTTGATTGTTAAAAACAATTTTTTCGGAAGTTTTATAAGTGAGTAAGCACAAAACTATAATTGCTAATAATGAAATAATGACATACAAATATTTTTTATTCATTGTTGCTTTTTCTTTTTTTTACGTAAACTTCCAAGCCTATCATAGCGTTTGTATAAAAGCCATTTTTTCTAGAAAAGTTTGGACCAAAACCCCATTTTGAATCATCATTATTATATCTTGTATATGTAAGCTTTTCTGTATAATTGGTAAAACGAATTGCTGGTCCTACTCGATAATCATGATTTTTGGTAGGAAGCCACTTTACAGCAACCAATACACCTTCTGTTAAAAAAGGAATATGATAATTCTCCACATTTATTCTAACTTCAGTTCTTTTTTTATTTTTAGGAGCATACAGTATTTGTTGTTTATTCAATTTTTCTAATGGTTTACCGGTCAATCCATCCATTTTATAAAAATTAATTTCTAAATCGGTTAGATTGTCCTGTGAATCAGTTTTATGTAAGAATAAAATTACATTACGGATTATTCCTTTTTTTTGAAGGTTATTATCAAACCTTACACCTATTTCAAAATTTACATTTGGGTTAACCGACTTCAGCCTAGAATTGATTTCTTTTTTTAAAGCAAAAGAATAATCTACTTTCTCATAATCAGTGTCATTAATAACTATAGCTTCTATGTCTGCGAATTTTTCAGACAGAGTATCTCTTTCTATTTTTTGCGCATTAAAACTTAACAATAGAAAAAAAAATAATGTTTGTATAATCTTTTTCATCTTTATAAAAAGAGGCTTTCTAAGGTAGAAAGCCTCATCATTAATTATTAATTAAATCCACTTCCACAACCGATCAAACTGGGTTCTTCCTCCCACTCGATTAGTCCCCATAAAATACTATGAGTAACAACTTGAAAATAGCAACCATTTGAAAACCAAATGTAACTACTTTGTTTAGCCTGTAGCTGTGTATTTGTCAAAGATGCACTTGCCATAAGTGTAAATGCTGACATAATCATTAGCTTTTTCATTTTAAAATAATTTTTTTCACCTACTTATTTTGTCTAAATCTTCAACAGAGAAGCTTTAAACTTTCCTTTCAGAGGCAGGTTTTCGGTTTATTTCCTACCTTCATATTGCGCAATATATTTTTTAAAAACTTCAATAAAAAAGCTTTTAATTTTATTTATATAATGGCTTTTCTGAAGAAGAAAGAAAGACCATTTGTGTTTATTTAGGGATTCAAATATAAAATCAATTTTCTTTAAAACGAAATTTATCTTTAAATTATTGTAAGCATTTGAAAACAATTTTTTTATGTTAAATAAATTCAAAAAGATTAAAAAATCAAGCCAATGAAAAAATAATTGAAGAACTGAAAGATAAACTCAATAATTCCAATTAAAAAAAATATAATAAAAAGACTTGAAAAACTCAGGTCTTTTTTCATTCATAATCAATTTTATGATTCAGTTCAATAGGATTATTGTTCTCTCTGATTTGTTTTTTAAGCTGTTTTGTCATCTTATTAAGATCGGTCGGGATAAGATTTCCTTTTTCATCTCCCGATTGTATTTTTATGTTTCTGGCTTTCAGTTCTGCAAAAGGATCTGCATAATAATCTGACTGAATTTTCTGAAAATCTACCCAACTTATAGCCGTTCCTTTCTTTGAAAAAAACAGATTATCTTTTTCAAGTTTTTTGATCTTTATCAGATTAAAACTATAGTTTTCCTGATCGTCCGAAATTTTCACAATAATTCCGGGAAGACCATTAAAAACATACGGACCTTCAGGAATGGGAATACTTTGCGTAAACCATGCGATCCAGCTTCTTCCACCGTACTCTACGGTTGCTTTCCGGCATTCAAAATCCTCTATTTTCTTTTTGTCGGATAATATCTTCCAGTTCAGATTTTCATCTATTTTTATGAAATATTTGTCATTAAAAAAGCTCATGAAAATAACCTTTTGGATATTGGCTGTTTCAAGATTTTTCACAACATAAATCTGAGAATTAAAAACCGGGCTTCTGCCTAAACCAAGTCCCGTTCTTTGTATCATGGAGTCGGAAACCCTTTCGCGCTCGCAACGAAAAGCAGATTCCTTTTCGAAAACATCCAAGTAATAAGTTTCGGTAGTAAAGTCGGGTTTATTGGGATTAGACTTAAATTTAAGATCATAAACAAAAGTCATTTTTTGAGACAGCATCATTGCTGAAAGTATGCATCCCAAAATAAGGAATACTTTTTTTATGAATAATTTTAAAATCATGGTATTTAAATTTACAGCTAAATTAAGATTTATTAAAATTTCATCTATTAGGAAATATGGCTAAATCATAAAAAACATCCTATTCAAAGGCTTTTTTATTTCTATCAGATCAAAAATAATTATAGATTTTATTTATCGAAATCAAATTGTTCGATAGACGAAATATTTCTATATTTGCACCTGAAAATTTAAAATAAAAAAACAGGAAAATTATGTCTTTAGTAGGAAAAAAATTCCCGAATGTAACAGTAGATGCAATGTCTGAAATGGGTGATGATCTTAGAATCAACATCTTCCAGGAAGCTACAGAAAACCAACAGAAAGTTCTTTTATTCTGGTACCCGAAAGATTTCACTTTTGTTTGCCCGACTGAGCTTCACGCTTTTCAGGAAGCTTTACCAGAATTTGAAAAAAGAAACACTAAAGTAATCGGTGCTTCTTGCGATACCAACGAAGTACACTTCGCATGGTTAAATGTTTCAAAAGACAACGGTGGTATTGAAGGCGTTACTTACCCGCTTTTAGCAGATACTCACAGACAGTTGGCTAACATTTTAGGAATTGTAGATCAGGATTTCGAATACAATGACGAAGGTGAAGAAGTTTTCACAGGTTCTAACGTTACGTACAGAGCAACTTACCTTATCGACGAGACCGGAAAAATTTTCCACGAGTCTGTAAACGATATGCCTCTTGGTAGAAACGTAAAAGAATATTTAAGATTAATTGACGCTTACACGCACGTACAGAAGCACGGTGAAGTTTGCCCTGCAAACTGGGAAGAAGGAAAAGAAGCAATGAAAGCAGACAGAACTTCTACGGCGGAGTATTTAGCGAAAAACTAAGATAATGTGCTAATTTGAAAATGAGATAATTTGAAAATTGATCACATTGATTATTTAAGAATTATCTCATTTTCTATTTTTCAGCATTTTCAAATTAATAAATTTCCAAATTTTCAAATTAAAATTATGTATACAGAATTAACAGAAGATACGCTTCAGAATATTGTAAGCGAAAATGAAAAGGTTGTAGTACAGTACGGTGCAACATGGTGCGGAAACTGCAGAATCATGAAGCCGAAATTCAAAAAACTGGCATCGGAGAACGAAAGCATTCCTTTCCTTTACGTAGATGCAGAAAAATTACCGGAAAGCAGAAAATTGGCAACAGTGGATAATCTTCCGACTTTTGCAATCTTCAGAAATGGTGAGTTGGTGAATCAGGTACAGTCTAATCAGGCAGAAAGTTTAATTAATTTATTCAACGAATTGTAATTATGAAGTTACCGATCATCAGACAGTTTTATCAGAACCAGACTCCTGAAAATCTTGAAAAAACATTAGAAGTTTTAGAAAGCTTCACGGAATTCAGAGGAACTACCGAAGAAGATATGAACGTTGCAGGAGAATTAATTACGAATATCTGCGGAGCTCTGGAAGTTCACGCCAACGTACAAAACGGAATGAGCGAGAAAGATGCTTTAAATTCTTTTGCTCAGAAGGTTTTAGGATCGATTGACAGATAATTTTTATTAAAACACGGATACTTTAAAATTGTGTCACTTGTGCTAAAATTAGTGCTATTTGTGTTTTAATTTAAACACGAATTTCACGAATCTGTTTTCACGAATAAGCACAAATATTTTTAAAAATTGTGCCGTTTGTGTTTAGATCAAACCAAAAATAAAATCCCGATGAAAAGACATCAGGATTTTTTGGGTTTATAAAATTTCTATTATTGAATTAGCTTCTTCTGCTCATTAAAATTCTCAAAATATACCAGAACAAAAGCATAATAGAAGCAAAAAGCTGTAAAGAAGCTCCAACATACTGATCTGTCGTGTAAGAATCTTTCAGTTTGCTTGTCTGGTACAAAATCGTTGCAGAAGCCAGAATTACCATTCCTACCGAAAACCAAAGTCCAAGGTTGAAGCCGAAAATCATTCCGCCAACGATTAATCCCAGAGAAATAAATCCTCCGATTACAATAATATTTCTAAGGAAAGAAAAATCTCTTTTTGAAGTAAACGCTACAAAAGAAATCCCTGCAAACATCGCGATGGTTAACATTGCTGCCTGATAAATGATCGATCCGCCAACATTCACTACTGCAATGTAGATCATCGGCATAAAAATTAACGCTTCAAGCAAAATATAAAATCCCAATCCCATATACTGGACTGATCTGCTTTGCGAAAGAGACCATTTATTCGCCAATACAGAAGCCAGCCAAAATACTCCGATAATTAATAACCAGGTAAATTTTCCCTGAAACATTAATCCGATAACTTCCGGCGGAACGGTTTTTAACAATACGGTTTCCACTCCAATAAAAGCAAGAATCGCCAAAGCAACGTGCAAATACGTCTTTTTATAAAATTCTGCTTTTTCCACTTCTTTGGCATGCGCCACTAAAACATCTGTCATCATAGTTTTTATTTTTTAATATGTTATTCTAATCTTTTCATAGGTTTTATTCCTATAATTTTTCCGCTATCCTCAAAAAGAACGGTGATCATTTCTTTGGGTGGGGAAACTTCTTCTTTATATTTAAACTGAACCATTGAATATTGGCTTCCGTCATTTACCAACTGAAATCCCGTCATAAAAACATCAATCTGTTTATCTAAATGAATATTTTCAGCTAAATTTTTAAGCATATCATCCGTTGTGGAACCGGCAATTTTTTCTGAGAGCAAATCTCTTGCTCCGGCAAAATCAGAAGTTTTAAGCTTTTCAAGAAATTTTAGAAATTCATTAGTATATAAACTTACCTTCTCTTTTCCTAACGCATTTCCATCATCTTCTTTTCGCTCATTTTTTACATACAATCTAATTTTATGTCCGGGAACTGTAGCCATCATTCCTTGTCTTTCATAATATTCCGAAAGATCAATATAGGCAAAGATATTTATACTGTCTTTAATCTTCCATTCATCACTTCGGTGGAGTCCTTCTCTGGAATTAAGGAGATTGAGATTATTCAAATTTCCTTTCTGATGGCTTTTGCCATATTTTTTCGAAACCTCGCTGATAAGCTCTTCATATTTCTTTATCATGGCTTTATTAAAGCTGATCGGTTTCTTCACATTTTCGCCTTTATCAAAATTGTAAACATCCCATTCATAAAGAATTTCCGCAATAACAGAATCTGTTTTATAGGCTTTATAAAATACCCGAAGATTTGGAATTTCCTTTTCTTTTCTTTCAAAAATAACAGGCTGAAGAACGGGCTCGAAAGAAATGTACTCTTCATCTGTCTTAACAAGTTTGCTTCCTAACTTATTTTCAAACTGAATAAAATCATTCAGTTTTTTCCCTTGAATATCAGTCTGAATTATATTTTGAGAATAACAAAACTGACTGATCAGAAGAATACCTAACATTTTAATTTTCATCGTGTTTTATCAAAAAATTTCTGAATTACTTCATCATCTTATACGGTTTAATTCCCATAATCTTTCCGTCTGTTTCAAAAACTGCCGTAATTACCACTTTCGGTTCAGCGGCTTTATCATCAGAATATTTATACTGAATCATTGGCAGGCTACTTCCGTCAATTAAGGGTTTATAACTGGCTTTGATAATCTGAAAAGTTTTGTCAGTCTTAATATCTGCGGCAAGCTTCTCGTAAACAACATCTGTTACCATCTTTTTAGCTTTTTCAGATAAAAGTTCATCCATAGCTTTTCGGTCAGAAATCTTCAGGGCAGCGATAAATTTCAGAAATTTTCCGTTGTAGAGTTCAATCTCCTCTTTGGTAAGACTTAAAGAGGGTTTTACATCGGTGGCCACATTTGTGTTCGTGTTCTTTTTTGTTTCCGGTTTCACATTTTTCGTCTTTTGTGAAAGAAAAAATGGCGCCGACAAAACGGAAAGAACTAAAAGTATTTTTTTCATTATGCTTAAACTGTTTCAATAAACAATAAACGGAATGCACTATTCTGTATTGCTTATCACTTATAAATTACCTGCTGTAATCCGGCATTACGCCTAAGATTTTACCGTCATTTTCAAAAACCACAGTAACCAGATCTCTTGGAGGAGAAAGCGTATCGTCTTTATATTTATACTGAATCGTTGGATATGTTTCGTTATCCAGCAGCTTCTGGTATCCGGATTTATACACTTCAAATGTACGTTCGAAACTGATTCCGCCTGATAATTTCTGAATAACATTGTCTGAAACAATACTTTTCACTTTATCTGAAATCAGATTATTGACAGCCTGTTTATCCGATTTTTTCAATGCATCCACAAATTTCAGAAAATACGGATGATAAAAGTCGATTTTATCTTTACTCAATTCCGAAGTGAGCTCTATTTTCTTGCTTTCAACAACTTTAATTCTGCTTTCCTGCGAAAAACCCGCCTGAAAAGCCAAAGCCGCAA
The DNA here is from genome assembly GCF_003094695.1 of Chryseobacterium sp. HMWF035. Lineage (NCBI taxonomy): Bacteria > Pseudomonadati > Bacteroidota > Flavobacteriia > Flavobacteriales > Weeksellaceae > Chryseobacterium > Chryseobacterium sp. HMWF035. Next base: position 37,115 of record NZ_QEHP01000123.1, read on the forward strand.
CAATCAGAAGTATTTTTTTCATAATAAAATGATTTGCTGACAGCAAGATACAAAGAATTATATTACGGATAAAAATTTCATCGTATCTACATTATCCGCATACGTATTCAACCCCGGATTTTGGGCTTCTCCTAATTTAATGGAATCCAAACCAAGCTCATCTTTCGCCACCACACACTGAATATTTTCTTCGTTTTCCGAAATAAAACTTTTCACTTCATCCAGAGAAGAATATCTGCTGAAATTGATGACAGAAAGCGGACTGAATAATTTCTCATCCTCCTTCAGCATCACAAAATTATTATCCCAGAATTTATCCTGATTTAAAAGATAAACCGCCCTGTTGTAATCATAATTATTGGCATATTTGTTATGATTGATGATCTCCTGAAAATCCAGAAAACTTTCAAATAATCTGTCGATAACAAAATCCTGAGGAATAAAAAGCCGGGTTACATTTCTGCATCCCAAACCGAAATAACGGAAAATATCTTCCGCCAGAAGTTTAAGCTCCTCTTCCGTTTCATCCCCTTTTAAAACAGCAATGGAAGTCCTGTTTTTTCTGATGATATTCAGGTGGTTCTTAAAGTAATACTCAAGATATCTTGCCGTATTGTTGCTTCCTGTTGCAATTACCGCATCAAAATTCTCCAGTCTTTCTACAAATTCAAACGATACATTTCCTTCCGAAAATTCATTCCACTTTTTTAATAAAAACGGAATCATGTATTTGTCTTTTGAAGAAAGTTTGATCACCGGAATATGATTGCTCAGCACCACAGAAATTACATCGTGAAAACCCACCAAAGGAATATTTCCTGCAAGAATAAGCCCTACTCTTTTCGTAGTTTTTGAAATCTGATATTCTTTCAGCCAGTCGGCAATATTTTCTTCCGTCAGAAGATCCGTCCACTGTTTCAAAGCAAACTTCTGGTTTTCAATGGTAAACCACGGATTTTCAATTTCAGATCGTTTTAACAACAATTCAAAGTCAGAATCGTTATCATTATAATCCTCCTGATTTTTGTTTAAAAAGTCTTTTATATATTGGCTTAGTCTTGTAAGTCCTAAAACTTGATTTTCGGTATTCATAATTGCTTTAAAATTGGGGAATATTTTGTAATTTTGTGCAAATTTAAAAAAAATTAGCGATGGCTATTAAAATAACTGATGAATGCATTAACTGCGGAGCCTGTGAACCGGAATGTCCAAACAATGCAATTTATGAAGGAGCAGTAGACTGGAAAGCTTCAGAAGGTACAGAACTAAAAGGTACCGTAACATTACCATCAGGTCTTACAGTGGATGCAGATGCGCCGCAGGAACCTGTAAGTGATGATGTTTATTTCATTGTAACAGATAAATGTACGGAATGTAAAGGATTCCACGAAGAGCCACAGTGTGCAGCCGTTTGTCCGGTAGACTGCTGTGTTCCGGATGAAGATCATGTAGAATCTGAAGAAGCACTGCTTAATAAAAAAGCATTCTTACACGGAGAATAAAAAACTGCCGTCTCATCAATCATGAGGCGGTTTTTTATATACAAAAACTCAGAACAATTCAATAAGAAACTATAAATGAAGCTGTAAGAAGAAATTTTTACAGGAAATCCCAAAAAATAATAATATGAGCAAAAAGCACAACTTTAGCGCAGGACCATGTATTTTACCACAGGAAGTTTTCGAAAAATCGGCACAGGCGGTTTTAGATTTCAACGGAATCGGACTTTCCCTGCTTGAAATTTCGCACAGAAGCAAAGATTTCGTAGCGGTAATGGATGAAGCACGCGCTATCGTAAAAAGACTGATGAATTTAGGAGAGGATTACGAAGTTTTATATTTAGGAGGCGGTGCAAGTCTGCAGTTTGCCATGGTTCCTTACAACCTTATGAAAGTAGGCGGAAAAGCAGCTTATCTGGATACCGGAACGTGGGCTGCAGGAGCTATTAAAGAAGCTAAAAAAGTAGGAACCGTAGACGTTGTAGGTTCTTCAAAAGAAGAAAATTATTCTTTCATTCCAAAAGATTACACCGTAGGTTCAGAATATGATTATTTCCACTGCACTTCCAATAACACCATCTACGGAACTCAGATGAAATCTTTCCCTGAAGTAGATACTTTAATGGTTTGCGACATGAGTTCAGATATTTTCTCAAGACAATTAGATTTTTCAAAATTCGATTTAATCTATGCCGGAGCTCAGAAAAATATGGGACCTGCAGGAGTAACTTTGGTGGTAATTAAAAAAGAAATTTTAGGAAAAACAGGAAGAGAAAATATGTTCTCTATTCTGGATTATGCTCAGCATATTTCTAAAGAATCCATGTACAACACACCGCCGGTTTTCCCAGTTTACGCTTCTCTATTAACGTTACAGCATCTGGAAAACAATGGTGGAATTGCCGCTGCGGAAGCCAGAAACGAAGCAAAAGCAAAACTGTTATACGATGAGATCGACAGCAATCCTTTATTTGAAACATTCTGCGTAAAAGAAGACCGTTCTTTAATGAATGTATCTTTCAAAATTACAGACGAAAGCAAAAAAGAAGAATTTGATGCGGCATGGAAAGCTGCGGGAATCAGCGGACTGAACGGACACAGAAGTCTGGGAGGCTACAGAGCAAGTTTGTACAATGCTTTACCGATTGAAAGCGTACAGGTTTTAGTAGATGTTATGAAATCCATAAAATAGTATAAATTATTAAATTTCAAACACTTAACAAATATTTAATGTTATTTTAAATTTTCTTAATTTGCGAGACTGTTTAAATTTTGAACCATTAAATATTTAAGTCAAAATAAAACCATGAAAGTTTTAGCCAACGACGGAATTTCGAAAGCAGGAGAACAGGCACTTAAAGATGCCGGAATTGAAGTTCTGGACAACAGAGTTGCACAGGATCACGTCATTAATTTCATCAACGAAAATAACGTGGATGTTCTTTTGGTAAGAAGCGCTACCAAAGTAAGACAGGATCTCATTGATGCCTGTCCTAGTCTTAAAATTATCGGAAGAGGCGGAATCGGGATGGATAATATCGACGTTGAATACGCTATTGATAAAGGAATCTACATCATCAATACGCCGACTGCATCCTCAAAATCGGTTGCAGAATTGGTGTTTGCACATTTCTTTTCTTTAGCAAGATTTCTCCATGAATCCAACAGGTTAATGCCTTTGGAGGGAGAAACCCACTTCAACGCCATGAAAAAATCCTTCTCGAAAGCATACGAACTTTCAGGAAAAACATTGGGTGTTATCGGCTTTGGAAGTATCGGGCAGGAAGTTGTAAAAATGGGAATCTCTCTGGGTATGAAAGTGAAAGTTCTTACCAGAAAGCCTAAAACCAAATTCCTTTCACTGGAATTTTTCGACGGACAGTCTGTTAATTTCGAAATTACTTCCACCAATGATATGGATGAATTCTTAAAAGATACAGACTTCATCAGTCTCAATACGCCGAAAACAAACGAATATATCATAGACACGCCACAATTTGAAAAAATGAAAGACGGAGTCTACATTGTAAATACTGCAAGAGGAGGTGTAATGAATGAAGTTTCCCTGATAGACTTCATCGAATCCGGAAAAGTTGCCGGAGCCGCACTGGATGTTTTTGAAAAGGAACCCACTCCGGAAGTGCTTCTGCTGATGAATCCTTCGCTTTCCCTTTCTCCGCACGTAGGCGGAAATACCGTGGATGCACAGGAAAAAATCGGACTTGAGCTTGCAGAACAGATTATTAAGATTAAAGAAACTATAAACTAAAATATGCCAATTTTTAAACCTTTTCGTGGAATAAGACCTCATAAAGACTATGAGAGCACCTTCCCTACTCATCCTCTGGACAATTTTACGCAGGAAGAGATCGCGGAAAAAGCTCAGGTGGAAGACACTTACATTAACATGATAAAGCCTTATGTTGTAAGTAAATCCAAAGATATCGACAGGAATTTAAGGAAGATCCGGTCGACTTTTGAAGAATTGATGGAAGAGAAAAAACTCGTTCAGGACAATTCTGCCTACTATCTTTATGAACAGATTTATCCCAACAAACAGGTTTTCAGAGGGCTTCTCGGTTTGGCGAGCATCGAAGATTTCTGGAACGGAAAAATCAAGAGACACGAAAGTACCATTCCCCAGAAAAAAGAAAAACTGGCTCATTATCTTGAAAAAGTGAATCTTCAGGCAGAACCTGTACTTCTTACCTATCCTGCAAATTCGAAAATCGAATTGCTGATGAATCATGAAGAGAAAAACGTTCCGATCTTTAATCATGTCGATACCAAAGGAATCCGTCATAAAATCTGGAGAATCGATAACCGTTTAAAACTGCAGCAGTTTAAGGAAGTGATCGATCAAATCGATTCTTTTTACATTGCAGACGGACACCACAGAATCGGTTCTACTGCGCTGAACGCCAAACATCAGAAAGAAAAAAACAAAAGACATAACGGAACGGAACATTACAATTTCGTGTACAGCTTTATCGTTTCCAACCAGTCGATAAAAATCCACGATTACAACAGAATCTTAACCGATCTTAACGGTCTTTCGAACGAAGAATTTTTAAAGGAACTGGAAAAATATTTCCTGATCCACGAAAAAGGAGAAACGGCATATTTCCCTTCGCAAAAATTCCACATTTCGATGTATATGGACGGTAAATTTTATTCGCTTCACGTAAAGCACGACCTTCGTTCTCAGGAAATGTCTCTGGATAATCTGGATCATCATCTTTTAGACAAATACATTTTTAAAGATATTTTAAAAATTGAAGATCCGGACAGCTCGGAGAAAATTTCTTACGTAAAAGGAACATCAAGCATTGAAGGAATCAACCAGCTTAAAGAAAAAGTAGACAACGGAGAAGGAAAAGCAGGATTCGGGATCTACCCTGTAAGTTTTAATGATATGATTAAAATTTCAGACCTGAAACTGAGCATGCCTCCGAAATGTACATTTATTGAACCTAAATTGGTTACCGCACTATTAATGTACGATATGAAACCTTAATCTTTACCTCTATTCAATATAATTCTTTCGATGAACGCTAAGATGGCAAAGAGGTAATTAAAATTTTGAAATATATTCCGTTCGCAAAGACAATTCGTTCAGCAAATGACACCTTTGCTGAGTTACACGCCCTTGCGAACGGACAATTAAAGTTTTACATAAAAAATCCTCGCGTTCATTGCGTTAAAAACAATTAACTGCCGGTTTCTTAATCCGAATTTAGATTATATTACTATTTTTTCCCTACTTTTATCTGCGGAAAAGAAAAGGTAAATAAAAAATGAAAAAAATATTCATTATCATTCCACTCTTTTTGGGTGGATTTTTATTTTCTCAAAAAAAACCTCTTAAAAAGCCGGTTAAGAAAACTGCTGTCGGCGAAAAATTCAATTACCACGATGAATTTAAAAAGATTTCCGACGAGATCATGACCAACGGAACGGCGTACGAAAATCTGGGACAGCTTACCAAAGGCATTGGGCCGCGTTTCAGCGCAACGCCGGGTTACATGAGAGCGGTAGACTGGGCAGAAAAAAAGCTTAAAGAAATAGGCATCGATATGATCTGGAAAATGGAAGCCAAAGCTCCGGTCTGGATCAGAGGAAAAGAATCTTTACAGATAAAAACCGCTAACGGAGACTGGAAAAACATCAGAATGCTTTCTTTCGGAAATTCTGAAGGAACGGGCGGAAAAGATCTTACAGGAGAAATTGTCTTAATCAATTCCGCTTCAGACCTTAATGCCATGTCTGTCGGACAGCTCAAAGATAAAATCGTTTTTGTGAATCTTCCGATGGATCCTAAGATCATCAATACCAGCGATTCTTATTTAATCACTGCAAAATCCAAACTTATTTCGGCTTCTGTCATTGCTAAAACCGGAGCGAAAGCATTAATTATAAGATCATTAACCACGGCTTCAGACGATACGCCACACGCAAAAATGGTGTATTACGAACCAGATGATAAAATAAGAATTCCCGCTTTATCCATTGGAGTAAAATCGGCTGATGAACTGGAAAAACTGTTAAAAAGCCAGAAAGTTACCGCTAAACTGAATATGACCGCCCAATCCAAAGGCGATACCACCAATCCGAATATCATTGCTGAAATTCAGGGTAAAAAAGATTCTAAGGTAATCGTTCTGGGAGCGCAGCTCGATTCCTGGGATTTCGGAGAAGGAGCAATTGATGACGGAACCGGAGTCGCACAGTGTATTGAAGTTTTAAGAACATTCAAAGCTTTAGGTCTTGAAAATAACCATACGATACGCGTTGTTTTCTACGCGAACAGCGAAAATGGCGGACAGGGACGAGAAATGTATGCAGCGTACGTGAAGAAGAAAGATGAAAAGCACATTTTTGCACTGGGAACCGATGCAGGAGGCTATTCTCCGAGAGGATTTTCTTTAGACATGTCTCCGCAGAGAAGAAAACAGATCTTCGAATGGAAAAACTATTTCCTTCCTTACGGCGTTTACGATTTTGACCAGACAGAAGCCATTCAGGATATTTCTCCTTTAAAGAAAATGGATATTCCTTTGGCTGAGCTTGTGGTAGATACGCAAAGATATTTCGATTATCATCATTCCGAACAGGATACCTTTGATAAAGTGAACAAAAGAGAGCTTCTTCTCGGTGCGGTAGCGATGACGCAAATGATTTTTATGATTGATAAAAACTGGTAAATGAAAAAGATATTAGGAACAACTTTAACACTTCTGGGCTTGGCGGTTTTTGGTCAGGCAAAAGAAGACTCCATACAATTTGCAAAAATTTCTACGGAAATACTAAATAAAGGAAAAGCATACATCGAGCTGAGAGAATTAACCAAAAATATCGGTCATCGTCTCAGCGGTTCAGCATCCTACGAAAAAGCCGTAATATGGGCAGAACAGAAGCTTCGTGATGCAGGAGCCGATAAAGTCTGGCTACAGGAAGTAACGGTTCCGGTGTGGGTTCGCGGAAAAGAATCTTTACACATCAAAACCTCCAACGGAAAATGGAAAAGCTTAAAAATGCTTTCTCTGGGAAATTCTGAAGGAACAGGAGGAAAAGATGTTTCAGGAGAAATTATCATGGTGAGATCCATGGAAGAATACGATAAACTTTCGCCGGAACAGGTAAAAGATAAGATTGTGTTCTTCAATTATCCTTTCAGCCAGACGTATATAGAAACGTTCAGAGGATATGGTGATGCTGCAAAATACAGATCTACCGCTGCTTCATTAACGGCTAAAAAAGGTGGGAAATTTGCGATTATCCGTTCTCTTTCCTCTGCCTTTGATGATGTTCCGCATACAGGCTCCATGCGTTATCAGGATGATAAAAAAATTCCTGCCGTTGCGGTCGGAAGCACGACGGCGGACGAACTGGCAGAACTTTTAAAATCACAGAAAATTACCGCTAAACTAAACTCCAACTGTGGAATGAAGGGCGAAAAACTCTCCCACTCCGTGATCGGAGAAATTACCGGAAATAAAGATAAAAGCGTAATCGTTGTCGGCGGACATCTGGATTCGTGGGACGTGGGTGAAGGCGCACATGACGACGGTTCCGGAATCGTGCAGAGTATTGAAGTTCTGAGGACTTTTAAAAATTTAGGCATCCAGAATAATCACACCATCCGTGTCGTTTGTTTTGCCAATGAAGAAAACGGCGTAAAAGGCGGCGTTATGTACGGTAAAACCGTGAAAGAAAACAACGAAAAGCATCTTTTTGCCATAGAAACAGATGCCGGAGGATTTACCCCGAGAGGAATTTCCCTTGAAATAGATAACGAAAAAAGAAAGCAGATCCAGAGTTGGGCAGACCTGTTTTTACCTTACGGAGTTTATGATTTTAAAAATACCTATTCCGGGACAGATCTTTATCCGCTTCATGATCTGGGAATTCCGACAGCGGAACTGGTTCCCGATTCTCAGCGGTATTTCGACATTCATCACACTGAGGAAGATACTTTTGAAAAAGTAAACCGAAGGGAACTTCTGCTCGGTGCGAGTACTCTGACGCAGATTATTTATATGATTGATAAGAACTGGTAAAATATCATACACAACCGCTCTTTTAAGGGCGGTTTTTTTGTTTAAAATTCTGATGAAGAGACTCTTCGACAGGCTCAGAGTGACACCGTGAATACTTATTACGATATTTAAACAATGAAAAATTGTTTCGTTATTTTCTTTGGTAAAATCATTAACACAAATCGTGTCATTCTGATTGAAATTTTGCGAAGCATGATGGAAAGAAGAATCTTTTTGAATGATCTCCCGCGGATTGTGCAGATTGCGCAGATTTTTTTCAATTTAAAATTGTTTGTACTTTCTAAAATTTATTCCCATCATTTTGTCATCCTGAAAGGATCTCAACGATCTATTGAAAATTTTGTTTAAATGCTCTCAACATCATTCAATTGTTCTGAACGTCATGTTTGAGTAGTTTTATATTTATTTGTTTCTCGCTGATTGAGCAGATTGAGCAGATTTTTTTTACTTAATCATCTGCTAAATTTGCAAAATCTGCGAGAGATAATGATCATTCATACAGCTTGTCATCCTGAAAGGATCTGACCAAATTATAACGATTGTTTAGCGATGAACAAAACCTAGAAAAAAGAGACTCTTCGGCAGGCTCAGAGTGACACCGCGAATACTTATTACGATATTTAAACAATGAAAAATTGTTTCGTTATTTTCTTTGGTAAAATCATTAACACAATCGTGTCATTCTGATTGAAATTTTGCGAAGCATGTTGGAAAGAAGAATCTTTTTGAAATGATCTACCACAGATTACAGATTGCGCAGATTTTTTTCAATTTAAAATTGTTTGTGCTTTCTCAAATGTATTCCCATCATTTTGTCATCCTGAAAGGATCTCAACGATCTATTGAAAATTTTGTTTAAATGCTCTCAACATGACAAGCACAGTGTAAATAAATCATCATTCCATTGTTTTGAAAGTCCTGTTTGAGCAGTTTTATATTTATTTGTTTCTCGCTGATTGAGCAGATTGTGCGGATTTTTTCTACTTAATCATCTGCTAAATTTGCACAATCTGCGAGAGATAATAATCATTCATACAGCTTATCATCCTGAAGGATCTAATCAAATTATAACGATTGATTTAAAGAACACCTCAACGATGAACAAATTCTACAAAAAGAGACTCTTCGACAGGCTCATAGTGACAGCGCAAATACTATATGCAATATTTAAAAACAATAAAAAATTGCTTTGTTATTTTCTTTGGTAAAATCATTAACACAATCGTGTTATGTTTGAGCAGTTTATACTTATTTTTTTCTCGCTGATTGAGCAGATTATGCAGATTTTTTTAACTTAATCATCTGCTAAATTTGCACAATCTGCGGGAGATAATAATCATTCATACAGCTTGTCATCCTGAAAGGATCTAACCAAATTATAACGATTGATTTAAAGAACAGTTTAGCGATGAACAAAACCTTCAGAAAAAGAGACTCTTCGACAGGCTCAGAGTGACACCGCGAATACTAAATGCAAGATTTTAAAACAATGAATAATTGTTAATCCTTTTTCATCCATTGAAACACTTTAAAAATAAATTTTATTCCGTATCTCAACTCTCAAAAAATTACCCTACTTTTAGCCTTTAAAATAATAAACATGAAGAAACTCATTTTTGCATTCTGCATGATCCTTTTATGCAGCAGCCAAACAGTAATGGCACAGTCTAAAACTAAAACAAAAGTACAGACAACGAATTCCAAAGAATCCATTTTAAAAGCAATGTATAAAGACATTTCTGAAAGCATGGTAAAAGAAGGAACTCCTAAAGAAAAGGCTGAAAAATTTGCAGACTGTCTTACCAAAGATCTTGGAGCAAAATTAACCACTGACGAGCTTAAAATGCTGGACAAGCTGAATGCGATGAAAGACAAAAAAGAAAAGGAAGAACTTGCGAAAAAAGCAGAAAAAATGGGGATCAGAAAGAAAATGGAAACCGTGGGTGTTAACTGTGGATCAATCCTGAAATAGTGACAATTCCCAACAATCTGTAAAATTCTTATTCACTAAAAAAACAGACGGTACATTCATTTGTACCGTCTGTTTTTTATATTTCACTAAGCTCATTTCTACACAAACTCATTCGTGTCAGCTTTATACTTTTTGTTGAACAATCCTGCCTGTTCCAGCTTTTTCAGATGTGCTTTCAGACCGTTGATTCTTGTCGGATAATGCGTATTTCCTATCGTACACAGATTCTGGAATGCTTTTTCGTGACTGTCGGTGTCCAGCGCATAACTGATCCTGTCATACGTTCCTCTTCCCTGATGAAGAATATCGCAGATCATAAAGCATACTTTTGCAGGATAACCATTCAGATTAAGCCTTTTGCTGTATTTTTTCATGTTTTCTTTGTACAGACTGATGGAATGTTCTACCTGTACCCTTCTGTGTTTCGGGTCGTTGGATGCCCAATGGATAAATCTTGCCGAGCAGATGAGTTCCTGCTGTTCCACTTCGTTGGTGGTAGGATTCAGATATTCCATCAGCTTTTGGGAACTGCTGTCGTTCTCAAGCTGTGAGGTCGCTCCTGTATCGTTTTTATAATAGATTCTGTCATCGATCAGGCGAAGTCTCGGGAAGTATTCCAAAGCATTCGGTAAAGTAAGCAGCTTTCTTAAGAACCTTACAAAATCTCCGTTCGGAACGTGCGCTGCAAACTGCATAAAACCGAACGTAAAGTAGGCTCTGTCATACGTATTCAGGCAGAGAAAAGAACCCTGACTTTCCACTTTCGCGGTAGCCTCGATAAAATATGCCCAAAAACCGAATTCCGTCACATAATCGGCGGCATTGTACACCAGATTATTAGAAACCGAAACATTGTAAAGTCCGAATCTTTCTTCATACTTCGTTTTGTATGCTACAAAAAACTCCGGTTCTGTAAGACCGGTCAGCTTTGCATAATATGCGGTTTTTCCTGTGGAAGTAACTGCTGAGCGGATTTTAAAATCGTAAGCCATCGTTATAAGTTTTAAATTTAGTGTACTGCTAAGGTAAGACTTCCCTTTTATTTACGGAATACTTATTTCGGGTAGTTTAATGTTTCGCAAAATTCAGAAATATTGCAGTTCGCGGTATCACTCTGAACCTGCCGAAGAGTCTCTATCATCATTTAGTATTTTTGAGATTCTTCCTTCGTCAGAATGACAAGGTAACGTTAAACTGCTGTTAATACATTTGAGAACGTATAAACAATTTTAAATTGAAAAAAATCTGCGCAATCTGCTTAATCTGCGGGAGATTAATTAAAAAAAAGATTCTTTGAACTCAGTTCGCATCCCTTCAGGCTGTGTCAGAATGACAATGTAGCGTTAAAGGCTTTACTAAAAACAATCATTCATTGTTTAAATAGCACAGTTAGTATTCGCGGTGTCACTCTGAGCCTGTCGAAGAGCTCGTTTCTGAATGTTTTATTTATTGATCTCTGTTCTTTTAAGTCATTGTTTAGATCCTTTCAGGATGACAAGCTGCATGATTGTTATCTCCCGCAGATTTTGCAAATTTAGCAGATGATTAAGTAGAAAAAATCCGCACAGTCTGCTCAATCTGCTAGAAACCAAACAATAAAATAACTTTCAGAACAATTGGAGGGTGATTTATTTACAGTATGTCATGCTGAAAGCATCTGAACAAAGTTTTCAATGTATCGTTGAAAGCCTTTCAGGATGACAATGTAGCGTTAAAGGTTTCACTAAAACAATCTTTCATTGTTTAAATAGTACAGTTAGTATTCGCGGTGTCACTCTAAGCCTGTCGAAGAGCGCGTTTCTGAATGTTTTATTTATTGATCTCTGTTCTTTTAAGTCATTATTTAGATCCTTTCAGGATGACAAGCTGTATGATTATTATCTCTCGCAGATTTTGCAAATTTAGCAGATGATTAAGTTAAAAAAATCTGCATAATCTGCTCAATCTGCGAGAAACCAAAAAATAAAATAACTTTCAGAACAATTGGAGGGTGATTTATTTACACTATGTCATGCTGAAAGCATCTGAACAAAGTTTTCAATGTATCGTTGAAAGCCTTTCAGGATGACAATGTAGCGTTAAAGGTTTCACTAAAACAATCTTTCATTGTTTAAATAGTACAGTTAGTATTCGCGGTGTCATTCTGAGCCTGCCGAAGAGCTCGTTTCTGAATGTTTTATTTATTGATCTCTGTTCTTTTAAGTCATTGTTTAGATCCTTTCAGGATGACAAGCTGCATGATTGTTATCTCTCGCAGATTTTGCAAATTTAGCAGATCATTAAGTCGAAAAAATCCGCACAATCTGCTAAATCTGCGAGCAACCAAAAAATAAAATAACTTTCAGAACAATTGGAGCGTGATTTATTTACAGTTTGTCATGCTGAAAGCATCTGAACAAAGTTTTTAATGTATCGTTGAAAGCCTTTCAGGATGACAAGCTGCATGATTATTATCTCCCACAGATTTTGCAAATTTAGCAGATCATTAAGTAGAAAAAATCCACACAATCTGCTTAATCTGCGGGAGATTAATTAAAAAAAAGATTCTTTGAACTCAGTTCGCATCCCTTCAGGCTGTTTCAGAATGACAATGTAGCGTTAGAGGCTTTACTAAAAAAAAATCCTTCATTGTTGAAGTATTGCGGCAAGTATTTGCGGTGTCACTCTGATTACTATGGCTAAAGCTGCTTCCGCAAGGTTCAAGCTGATTTCTTTCTGACGTGATGAAGATTTATTTTTTACCTCAGAAATTCTTTCTTCTGCAAAGTGAAATCCAGAATCTGATCTTCTCTTTTCACTTTTACGGTAATGGTTTTCTGATCTTTTTCAATGCGGTTGATAAAGTAATAACAAGCCTGTTCCTGATCGAGATGATCCAGCAACACATCATTGATGCTGATAATGGTATCCCCGATTTTCAGGGGAAAATTGTCCTGTTTCAGCACAAAGGAAACCAAAGGTTTGCGGTCTGTAAAACGGTAGGTAAACCCGAAAGATTCGAGTTTGGGCGTTTCTTTGCTGATGCGTTTGAGGTAGATGGTATTGTTTTTCCAGTCTAAAATAAAGGAGAAATCTTTCAGAAATTCATTTCCCAAAAAGTCGGAAGCGCCGGTTGCAATAAGCTCATCCCGGAAAACGCCATTTCCCAGTGTGAAAAGATCTGCACGGAAGATGGTTCCCGCAGTGGGTTTTGCGGCTCCGAAAGCGCCCGTTGCGCGTGTTCCGAATGTTTCGATCCTTCGTTTTGTGCGGGTGGAATCGAAACTCTTTTCGGCGATTTCAAATCTGCCCGAAAATCCCGTATCAAAAGTAAAATCGATGTCTTTATTGTAAATAGCAGTGCTTATGATCGGGGTTTTCTGTGGCTTGGGATGAAAAGGGATCACCGTAGGATAATCCTGTATGTTGAAAAGGGAAAGATCTTCGGTGGCTTCCAAAAGATTTTCGGTGTAATTGATTCTCCAGAAAAGTTTTGCCATCTGATTGGCTCCGATGATTCCGTCTGCTTTCAGACAGCCGAGTTCCGCAGGAGTAAGATCGATAACGATGGCTCCGATGTTTTTAAAAACAACCTGATCGACCGTCATTTCAGGAAGTACGGTAAAGATCTGTTCCTGCGTATTTTGGTTGGAATCTTTTACGGATTTTTTATATTTTTTGGTAAGGTTCAGTTCGTTGTAGATCGCGTGTGAAATCACGGTCGGCGCACCGGAATCGAACAGAAAATTATAGGTTTTTCCATTGATACTCACCTTTACAAACGGCATATTGTTGTCGAATCTCAGGTTGATTTTCTCCACAGGACGCTGAAGCTGTACTTCTCCTTTTTCAAAAAACTTTTTAGGCTGACCGAAAATAGTAATTGCCAAAAACAGAAAGAGCGTGTACAGGAGTTTTTTCATGGACTTATTTTACACGAAAATAAGGTTTTTTTTGGGGAAATAAAAAAACCGTCTTTTGGGGACGGTTTATAGGTAAGGACTTATAATTTTATTAATTACATCAACTGAATCCATATGAATAAAAGGAAAACATCTTGCAATAATTTTTGTAAGTTCTTTTTGTAAATACCCCTCATTTTTAGAGTTGCCCAAAGCAGTAAAAACTCCTTTTAATCTTATTTCGAGATCATGTCCTTGAAATTCTAAATACCAGATTGGTAATTCAAACTCAAAACCATTATAATATTTAACTGCTCTAGTTTCATTCATAGACTCTTTTGACAAAGAATATTTATTTAAATATTTTTCAAAAAACCATTGAATAGCTTTTTCACATAAGTCTTTGTCAGATCCTAAATTATATTGATTGTAAGTATTTTCTATTCCAAGTTCACGATGTATATTATGCGCTTCCATCGTCATTAGTAAGATCACAATGTAGATCGGATCATAAACATAATTCTCTAGGCTATAACGACTACCTTCTCCATGTACTTTGATAAAATCAGAATCAGTATTAGTTTTATCCCAATCGATTATTCCATAAAATGAATGATTTTCTGAACTTCTGATTGCATTAACAGCTTTAATAACCTGTGAACTACTACCTTTTCCATAATCATTAGAAATAAAATATAATCTAAAAGGATAATTAGCCTGTTGAAATAATATATTGAAAATTGTTTGGTAATAATACTGATCTGTAGGGCTTTCAACAAATACTTGCTTATGATTTTTATAATCAATACTTAATGTAGGAATAAAGCTAGTTAATAGTTTTAAAGCATCATCCTTTGCTATTTTTTTTAAAAATGTATTGTTGAAATTTGATATTTGAAATATATCATCTTCTTCAACAAGCGCAATAGTAGACGGACTATGTGTTGTCATTATCACTTTAATACCTAGTTTATTAACAAAAACATTTTTCAATATATTAATCAATAAATTAGACATTTCTGGATGAAGATGTGCATCGGGTTCATCCAATAAAATTAAATCAGTAAATGATAAATTTTGTCCATAATATTCTGTAGTAAAAAGTTTTAGAATTAATCCTAAGATTATTTTTTCGCCAGATGATAAATCTGTAAAAGGAATAGGTTCATTTGATGACTTTTTAAGAAGTCTAAAATTAATCGTTATATCTTCTCTAAAATCCTCTTTTTCAATCCCTTCAAAACAGAAATCCAGATTATGTTTTTCTAATATTTCATTAATGATTTTCCAAGGTGGAATAAATTTTTTCATAAAATCCAAATCAGAAATAGAATCATTTACAACTCCCTCTTCTTTTTTAAAAAACCAATTTAATCTATTAGTTTGTCTTCTTCTTGCATAATTGTAAAATATACTTTCAATTTTAGAATTAAATAGATCATTGTCATCAATAAAGCTATCATCTAATAATGCATTGAAAAAATCTTCTCTTTTCAATTTATATATATCCTTTCCTAATTTTTCTGCTAAAGTTATTATTGAGCTTACATTTTTTTCTGTCCGTTTGTTAAAATCAATTCTACTCAAAACATGTTTCTCAATATTTTTAGTTATAATTCCACTTCTATACATTGCAGTATATCCGACGACTTCTATCTTTGAGTAAAATTCTTTTATTAATGAGTGATATTCTTCAGAATCGCTTAGCAACTCTGTATTTTCTTGAGTACTTTCTATTAATTCTTTTGTAACTGCTTTAGCCTTGTCTTGTAAGTTATTTTTAATAATAAATCCTATCAATTTTGAATCATTACTATTAATATAACTCAAGTAAGACTGATAACGAATATCTACTATTGTTCTTAGCTGTTCCGGTGAAAAACTATTCAAATTAACTTTTAATATTCCTTCAAATTGAATTGTTTGTAAATTTGGTGAAATGACAATGATTTCGGATAATTTATTTTTATCCTGAATTGCGGGATTAAATAAATTTAATAACTGTGATTTTCCGCTACCATTTTTACCTATTATCACAGTAAATGAATTTAATTCATCACTTTCAAATGGCTGTAAAGATTTATATTTTTCTTTTAAAATTATTTTCATTCTTAAAGTTATAAAATTACACATATTAAACCTTACGGAAAACCGTATTTTCCCTGAATTTTCAACAAAAAAACCATCCGAAAGGATGGTTTTCAATAAGTAAAATCAAAAAATTTAAATTTTATCTAAAATCTTCTTCGGCAGCACTTTTACCAACTGAGGTTTGTATTCATTTTCGAGGATCACAAACTTCCAGTATTTTTTGTCTTTGGAAATGGCACAGGCTTTCATATTGGCGTTGATGAGGTAAGAATTTTCCTTCGCAGCATACCGTACATTGTTTTTGCCGTATTTCTGAATCAGCATCGCTTGGATTTTCTTCTTCATGTCTTCATTCAGGGAACCGACATTGCATTTCAGCTTGAGTAAATAATTGACGATGGAGAAATATTCTTTATCAATCTGTTCCGGCTTTGCAATATTCCCAAACTTAAAATCCTGAACTTCAATCTTCATAAACGGATTGTTGTAGGTAATGTTCAGAATCTGCGTCATCTGATCTTTTGGAATCACCGTGAAAAATTTCGGATAGATACAGTTCACCGACTGATCGATTTTCTTTGTTTTAATCGTATTCACAAAATACGACAACGATTGTTTAATGGCTGCATCTTCCGGATTTGCCTTCGTCTGAGCAAAAGACATCAACGACAGGAACATGAACAGAAACACGAATGATTTGGTTTTCATAATTTTAAATAGACAGTTGTTACGATTTTCAAAGAAGACGATTGCTTCTTCTTTCCTTAAATCTGTCGCAAAAGTCTGATGAATCGTTACAAACAAACGGTAACGAAAAAAGCCATCCTTTCGGACGGCTTTCAGAATATTGTAAGATTCAGATTATTTTACTTTTACAAGCTCAACATCGAAGATCAACCATGCGTTTGGCGGAATTACTCCTCCTGCTCCTCTTTCTCCGTAGCCCATTGCCGGCGGAATCAGTAAAGTAGCGGTTTCACCTTCTTTTAACAAAAGGATTCCTTCGTCCCAACCTTTAATTACTCTTCCCATCCCGATAGGAATTTCAATCGGCTCATTTCTTTTGAAAGAAGAATCGAATTCCGATCCGTCCACCAGTTTTCCTGCATAGTGTACAGAAACGTTATCACCCGCTTTCGGAGCTTTTCCTTCTGTTGTTTTCGTGATTTTATAGTATAGACCCGATTCTGTTTTCTGCATTCCTGCTTTCAGATCTTCAACCATTTTCTCCTGATTGGCTTTGAATTCAGCTTCTTTTTTAGCTTTTTCAGCCTCTTCTTTTGCTAAAAACGCTTTGTTGTTTTCTGCAATTTTAGCTTTTCCTTCTGTAAAGGTTTTTGCCGCATCGTAGTTTTTGTACTCGTCTCCTTTGCTGAAAACGGAAACTTTTTCCAAAACGATGTCAGTTTTAGGCTTATCCTGCGCTCCTTTTTCTACATTTGCAATCGCATCGATAACATCTTCTCCTTTTACCACTTTCCCGAAGATCGTATGTTTTCCGTCTAACCAAGGCGTAGCAACTTCTGTGATGAAGAACTGGGAACCATTCGTATTCGGTCCAGAATTCGCCATAGAAAGCACTCCTTTTCCGGTATGCTTAAGATCGTTTCTTTCGTCCTCGAATTTATATCCCGGATCTCCCATTCCTGTTCCCTGAGGATCTCCCCCCTGAATCATGAAATCTTTAATCACTCTGTGGAAAATCGTTCCGTCATAATAAGGAACGCCTTTTGCCTTCGCTTTGTTATCGATTTTTCCTTCTGCAAGACCAATAAAATTAGCCACAGTTACCGGTGCTTTTTTATCCTCGAATTTTACGATCAAATTACCTTTTGTCGTCTGAAGATTCGCATAAAGTCCGTCATTAAGACCTTCGTAAGTTTCTTTGTCTACGTTCATTTTTTTATAAATTGGTGTACAACTCATCAGCGAAACACTTGCCGCCGCCAGAATTATATTCTTGTTAAACAATTTC
Source organism: Chryseobacterium sp. HMWF035 (assembly GCF_003094695.1). Classification (NCBI taxonomy): domain Bacteria; kingdom Pseudomonadati; phylum Bacteroidota; class Flavobacteriia; order Flavobacteriales; family Weeksellaceae; genus Chryseobacterium; species Chryseobacterium sp. HMWF035. Next base: position 55,093 of record NZ_QEHP01000123.1, read on the forward strand.
ATGGATTATAATGCTTTTAATTTTATGATTAATGGGATGTCGTTATCTATTTTCTTCTCATCTCCGTACGTTCCATACGCCAGTGCAGACGGAACCAGAAGCGTAACTTCCTCACCGTCGTGTATAAAACGCAAAGCATCTTCTACCGCTTTCAGTTCATCAAAATGACCGAATTTGGCATCTCTTCTTGCGATCGGCTGATCGTAGATTTTCGTCTGATCGAAGTCGTACAGGTCGTAAGAATAAGAAATCAGCGTATTGTCCTGTCTTCTCTGCCTTTGGTCAAAACCTTCCGTATCCGTCCAGTAATTAAGCTGCGTAGGATAAAACTTTACCGGCTGATTGCCGATCCATTCCTGAATATGGTATCTTTCCTGCGCATTCAGGTTTTTCATCCTGTTTTTGGAAACATCCAGATCGTTCTTGCTGAGAACACCGCCAACGGGAGGATGAGTCTGCGCATTTTTGCTGCAGCTCAGTAAACCCAGTATCGATATGAAGAGTATTTTTTTCATAAACTTTTGCGAAAATACACATTTCGGGAATCAATTACAAAACTTCAGGAACTTATTGAATTAAAAATTATCACAATTTTACGGTCTTCCTGAGTGTAAAACCGTCGAAGGATTATTATGTAAATTTCCATTGCTTTTAAAAGGATTTTTATTTTTTTGGAGCTTTATCGCGCTTTCCGCACTCGCTATTTTTTTTGTTTACGGCGCGGCTTCGCCGCGCCGTAAACAAAAAAAATGAGCTCAGACAATTGCTCCAATCCCGGCTAGGATTGCAGACGTTCCTTACAACACCCTAAACAAGTACAGCTTGTTATTTTATTAAAATCTTTAACGAGTCATGTCATTCTGATTGAAATTTTGCGAAGCATTATGGAATGAAGAATCTTTTGAATTATCTCCCGCAGATTGTGCAGATTTTTTCTACTTAATCATCTGCTAAATTTGCAAAATCTGCGAGAGATAATAATCATGCAGCTTGTCATCCTGTAAGGATCTAAACAATGACTTAAAAGAACAGAGATCAATAAATAAAACATTCAGAAACGCGCTCTTCGACAGGCTCAGAGTGACACCGCGAATACTAAACGAAAGACAAAACAATGAATAATTGTTAACGATTCTTTTTATCTCCCAAAATCTTTAACAATCCCATGTCATTCTGATTGAAATTTTGCGAAGCATTATGGAATGAAGAATCTTTTGAATTATCTCCCGCAGATTGTGCGGATTACGCAGATTGTTTTTTCAATGTAAAATTGTTTATCCTTTTTTAAATGTTTTAACTGCATTTTTGTCATCCTGAAAGGATCTAAGCAAAGTATATAAATGAATTTTAAAAACAGCCATGAATAAAACATTTGCAATAAGAGACTCTTCGACAGGCTCAGAGTGACACCGCGAATACTAACTGTAATACTTTTACTTATTATATTTCCAAATGTAATCTTTGTGTAAAAAATAAACCATTAAGATTTAGATTTAAGAAATTAAGCTTCATTAAGAAAAATCAAATTGATTTTAATTTTAAACGCTTTATTTAAAGTTATAAAAATGATATTAAAACTTTTAAAATCTGAAATCTATCTTAACGTTAAAATTTAAAACAAAAAGCCGGAAAAAATTTCCGGCTTTTCAATATCTAACATTTAAAAAATTAAACTGTTTCCAATACGTGGTCTACTAAAACTCTCCATCCGAAAGGATCGTCTGAAAGGTTAGTCTGAAGATTAACAAGGTCGTTTTTCAAAGTAACGGCGAAACTTTCTTCGTCTGATAATCTTGGCAATTCAAGCTTTTCTCCTTTATAGCCTAAAGCCTGGAAAACGGTAGTAACCACTGCTGTTCCCACTCCCCAAACTTCTTTCAAAGTTCCGTTTTTCTGAGCTTCTACAACGTCCAGAACTTTAATAGGTTCTATTTTTACTTCAATTCCTCTTTTCTTCGCCAACTGAATAAAGCTGTCTCTGGTAACTCCGTCAAGGATTTTTTCGGAAGTCGGAGGTGTATAAATGGTATCGTTGATTCTTACGAAAACGTTCATCGTACCACTTTCTTCGAAATATTCGTGAGTAGCATCATCCGTCCAGATAATCTGCTCATAGCCTTCTTCAATTGCCAACTGAGTCGGGTAGAAAGAAGCCGCATAGTTTCCGGCAGCTTTCGCAGAACCTACTCCACCGCTTGCCGCTCTTGAATAGTGGTCTGAAATTTTTACAGAAACCGGTTCTGTATAATACATCTTTGCAGGAGTTGCAACGATCGCGAACATATATTTATTGGCAACTCTCGCCTTTAATGCTTCTTCTGTAGCGAAAATCAATGGTCTGATGTACAAAGACATACCTTCTCCGGAAGGAATCCATTCTCTGTCGATATCCACCAATGCTTTCAGTCCGTCCAAAAACATTTCTTCCGTTATTTCCGGCATGGCAAGACGTTTTGCCGACTTATTGATACGTTCAAAATTCTTTTCGGGCCTGAAAAGGAAAACCTGTCCGTCTTTGTCTTTATAGGCTTTCATGCCTTCAAAACAAGCCTGTCCGTAATTTACACCCATCATTGCCGGTGTAAATGCCAAAGGACCATAAGGAACCAATTTTACATCACCCCATTTTCCGTTTTCGTACTCACAGATGATCATATGATCGATAAAAGTATTTCCGAATGAAAAATTGTTTGGGTCGAATGTAGAAATTCTTGAGTTTTCAGTTTTTTGAATTATCATTTCTAAAATTTTTTATGAGGTTCTACAAATTTAACATAATTTTCTAAATATAAAAATTTTAGAGTAAATTTGTAAAAAAATAGCTTGAAAAGAGAAATTAAGACCACAAACGACGGAAGTAAAACTTTGTTTATCAATTATTTAAATGAAAACTATCATTCACACCATGGTGCATTACAGGAAGCCGAACACGTGTTTATCAAAAATGGATTAAATCTGATAAATGATTACGAAATTAATATTTTAGAACTCGGTTTTGGAACAGGTTTGAATGTTTTGGTAACAATTAATGAATATTTAAAAACTGACAAAAATCATATCATCAACTATTTTACCCTTGAAAAATACCCCATAAATGAATCGGAAATTAACGATTTAGCCTATTTTGAGCTCTTCGATAACTCCGAATTCAGAAATATTTATCAAAAAATTCATCTGGCAGAATGGGAAAAATCAGAAGAAATCATTAGTGGTTTCAACTTAAAAAAGATAGAATGTGATTTTTTTGATCTGAAAAACATCGATTTACCAGCAATAAATCTGGTATATTTCGATTGTTTCGGTGCAAGAGTACAGCCCGATCTTTGGGAAAAGCCTCTTTTTGAAATGGTTGCTGATAAAATGGCTGTTAACGGATTATTAACAACCTACTCTTCGAAAGGAAGCGTAAGAAGAATTCTTCAGGAACTGAATTTTAACGTTGAGAAAAAACAGGGACCTCCGGGAAAAAGAGAGATGATTAATGCGGTGAAGCTATAAAGAAGATGGAAGCTTGAGGCTGGAAGATGGAGGTTTTACTACTTGATGTTTTATAGTCTGCAAAGTTTTGAGTTTATACCTTATTAAGCTGGAAATAGCTTTAAAAAAATTAAAATCAGTCGTAAACTTCAAGCTCCTGTCTTCCGGTATCCGACAAATTTCCTTAAATTAGCTATACAAATTATTATATATGATAAATAAGATCAACATTAGAGTTTACGCCTGTGCAGTAAAGGATAAAAAAGTTCTTACTTTATTTGAAGAATACGCAGGTGAACCTTTAATGAAATTTCCGGGTGGCGGACTGGAATTTGGAGAAGGATTAATAGATTGTCTGCATCGAGAATTCGATGAAGAGCTAAATGTGAAAATAGAAGTTGTTGAACATTTTTATACGCAGGAAGATTTTCTGGTTTCGCGTTTCAGAGAAAATGAACAGCTTCTTACCATATATTATATTGTAAACATTATTGACGAAGGCGATTTCCTGATTCTTGATCCCTGCATTGAAAAAACAGAATGGATCGAGATCGACAGACCGGACAATCCGTTTCCATTACCCATCGACAAAATTGTTTTTGATAAATTAAAAGAAAAATTCCTGTAAGATCGTTACAGGAATTTTTTATGATTGATATTATTTGTAGACTTTAAAGCTGCTTGCTCCGGAATAAGGCTGAAGATAACCTGAATTCCAATTAGATTGAAGCAGGGATTCCAGATATTCGTCGGTTCTGTTTTTGTGCGGATCGTAAGGATCTTTAAGATCAATATCTGCCATTTTTCCTTTTACATTCCACCAGAATGCGCTCCATCCTCCTCTTAATTCTTTAATGATTTCATAGACATTTTTTCCGGTTGCTCTGTTCATCAGTTTGGCAAAAACCTGTCCTTCTGTTGTCGTAAGATCTCTGAGCTGTTTTTCGTACTGATCGGCAAGAATGTTCTGTCGGTCTCTGATGTATTTTCGTTTTGCCTTACTGTCCATATTCGTCATTTCCCCCTGAATATCTCTGTATTGCTGTAAAGCGGTTAAAAACAACGGATATACTCTGTAAAGCTTTTTATTTAAGAAATAATAATAGTTCCGATCCAGCTGATTATTGAATTTCGGTTTATTCAGCAAAACCAGCTCATCCATTACCACGACGGTTTCCCCGTTGATTTCATAGATCCTTGCTTTCTGCCTTTCATCATAGAAATATTTATTGCCGAATTCGTCTGTTTTCAAAAGTTCTGCAGGGTACTGACTTAAAGGTTTCGCAATGACGGAATCCCTCTGAGCCGAAATACTGATTCCAAAAAAGAAGAGAAAAAGACAAATAATCTTACTAAAATTCATTATTTTTACGCGTATTAGAACAAAAATTAAACGCAAAAATCATTCCTTTTTATGAAATTTGAAAAGAAATCTTTAAAATTTTTAGAAAAATATTTAAACACTTCATCTCCGACAGGTTACGAACACGAAGGACAGAAGATCTGGATGGACTACATTAAACCTTATGTAGACAAAATTGAAGTGGATCATTACGGAACCTGCTACGGAATCATTAATCCTGAGGCGGAATTTAAAGTAGTGATTGAAGCGCATGCAGATGAAATTTCATGGTATGTAAATTATATTACAGACGACGGATTGATCTACGTGATCCGAAACGGAGGTTCTGATCAGACGATTGCTCCGTCCAAAGTGGTTCATATCCACGGTGAAAACGGAATTGTAAAAGGCGTTTTCGGATGGCCTGCAATCCACACAAGAGCCAACCAGAACGAACCGACTCCAAAAATTGAAAATATCTTCATCGATTGCGGTGCAACTTCCAAAAAAGAAGTGGAAGAAATGGGAATTTATGTAGGCTGCATGATTACCTACCCCGATGAATTCTTCGAAATGAATGACCGCTATTTCGTTTGCAGGGCGTTAGACAACAGAATCGGAGGTTTTATGATTGCTGAAGTGGCAAGACTTTTAAAGGAAAATAAAAAAACAATTCCGTTCGGATTGTATATTACCAATTCCGTACAGGAAGAAGTAGGTTTGTATGGAGCAGATATGATTGCAGATACCATTAAACCCAACATTGCCATCGTGACAGACGTTACGCACGATACCACCACTCCGATGATCGAAAAGAAAAAAGAAGGCGACCAGAAATGCGGAGACGGACCGGTGGTTTTCTTCGCGCCAAGCATTCATCACACCATCAGAGAATTAATTATCGACACCGCAAAAACGAAGAAAATTCCTTTCCAGAGAGCAGCAGCAAGCCGCGCTACGGGAACAGACACCGACGCTTTCGCGCATTCTAACGGCGGCGTTCCGAGTGCATTAATTTCTTTACCTTTGCGTTATATGCATACCACAGTGGAAATGGTTTCCAAAGAAGACGTAGGAAATGTGATCCAACTGATCTACGAAACACTTCTGAGAATTCAGCCGGAAATGAAACTGAAGTATCATTAACAGAAGTAAAAAGAGACAAGTTAAAAGTAAAAAGTAAAAATGAAAACGAAGCTTATTGCTCCATCCCTTTTATCCGCAGACTTCGGGAATCTGCAAAGAGACATCGAAATGCTGAACAATTCTCAGGCAGACTGGTTTCACGTAGACGTAATGGACGGAAGATTTGTTCCGAATATTTCGTTCGGATTTCCGGTAATGAAATCCGTTCAGCAGCACGCTAAAAAATTTGTAGATGTGCATCTGATGATCGTAGAACCTGAAAAATATGTAGAAGAATTCATCAATCACGGAGCAGATCTTGTATCGGTACATTACGAAGCGTGTACTCACCTTCACAGAACGATTCATCATATTCAGAGTCTGGGTGCAAAAGCCGGTGTTGTGCTAAATCCTTCCACTCCGGTTCTGATGCTGGAAGATATTATTGCAGACGTAGATCTTGTTTTGCTGATGAGTGTAAATCCGGGATTCGGAGGACAGAAGTTCATCGAAAATACTTACAAGAAGATTGCTGAAACAAAAGACCTGATCTTAAGCAACAATTCGACAGCATTAATTGAAATTGACGGTGGTGTAAATATCGACAACGCCTCTAAGCTTTTCGAAGCAGGAGCCGATGTTCTGGTTGCAGGAAATGCAGTTTTCTCAGCAGAAAATCCGGAAAGAACGATCGAATTACTGAAAATTTAATTTCATTTAAATACAAACAAAAAGGCAACTCCGTTGAGTTGCCTTTCTTCTTAATGAAAATCTGAGCCTTTAATGGTTATTAGTTTTGAAGAGTTTAATGCTTAAATTTTCCTTCTCTAATGCTGATGTAAAGATGGCAATAAATGAGGACTAAAACATCCGTAAAAACACGGAATTTTAATCTCGGTATTTTTACTTAACCCCGAAGAACAGGAAGGTTTAAATCATTCAATGAGTCTGTTTAAACTTTTTATTTAACTGCAAAAGTTCACAATAGTTTTTAAAAATCTTTGATATTTATTCTTTGAGCGCTTTGATTATTATTGAAATTCGCTTTAACATTGTCTTTTGTGCCTTTTGCAGTTAAATTTAAAATGAGTTATCATAAGTTTAATAATAAATACAGGAGCTCTATGAAGTTCTTTTTAAGTATTTTTAGATCATAAAAAGAAAAAACGTGAAAGGGAAATTAATCGGCATATTGTCTTTAGGTCTGGTTTTATCTTCAGGAAAATATCCTGCGCAGAATCAGTCACAGGAAAATCAAAAAATGGAATGGTTTCAGGATGCCAAACTCGGAATTTTTATTCATTGGGGAATTTATTCTGTAAACGGAATTCCGGAATCATGGGCTTTTTTCAATAATTACATCAGCCATGAAAATTACATGAAACAGCTCAATGGTTTTTCGGCTGCAAAATATAAACCTGATGAATGGGTAAAACTGATTAAAAATTCCGGCGCAAAATACGTCGTGATTACCACAAAACATCATGATGGTGTTGCGCTTTGGGATTCAAAAGCTGAAAAATCGACCACCATTCCTAAACATTCCTTAGCCCAAAAAGACGTACTTTCTCCGTTTATCTCTGCATTAAAAAATTCCGGACTGAAAACCGGACTTTACTATTCCCTTCCCGACTGGAGCCATCCTTATTACGACATCAATACCCGGACAAAAAAACGTTACGAAATTAAAAATGATCCGAAACGCTGGGAAAATTTTGTTACCTATTATCAGAATCAATTAAATGAACTTTCTTCACTGTTTAAACCTGATCTTCTGTGGTTCGACGGAGATTGGGAGCACTCATCAGAAGAATGGCGCGCTCCGAAAACTCTGGAAAATCTGAAAAAATTCAATCCGGACATTATCGTTAATTCAAGATTGAAAAATCATGGAGACTACGAAACTCCGGAACAGGGAATTCCTGTGGTAAAACCTCAAAGCAATTACTGGGAACTTTGCTACACCATGAATGATTCATGGGGATTTCAGCCCTTCGATAACCACTACAAAACTTCGAATATGATCGTAAGAACTTTGGCGGATGTAATTAATATAGCTAACTCAATATATTAAGTCAAGTGATAAATTTTTGAAAAAGTTCATACGGATCACACCTTACCTTTCTTCTCATGCTTTTAGCCTGTGCC
>NZ_QEHP01000123.1:63194-81813 GCF_003094695.1 Chryseobacterium sp. HMWF035
AATAAATTCTAAGAATTCAATTATTTCATCTATTCTATTATTGAAAAATCTAATTTCAACATTTTTGCAATTTAAATCATCTAGTTGCTTAATAGAATCATAAAGATTGTATGCTCTTTCAGTATTATAATCAATTATTGCATTAGATACAAAAAAACAATCATTAAATGATAGATCAATATCGGGGAAAAGATCAGGAACAGAAGTTATAAATCCAAAATTATTTTCAATTAAGAAATTAAAGTATTCTTTGATATCTTTATTTTCATAAACTGTAAGTAATTGTTTTAATGTTTTATTTTTATGCAATGTTAATATCTCAAACAATTGCCTATTAATAATTAAGAAAGTATTGTTTTGTATATCGCAAATAATAGACTTTGAATAGCCATTTACAGGAATGCAGTTTGCAAAAAGTTTGAATGTGTCATTCGAATTCATCGAAATTAATAATTTTAGTTATTGGTTTATAAAAATTATCGGGTATTACTTTTCTTGATTGTATTTTTTTTATCGTAATTGTATTTCTTCTTACTTCAGATTCAGATTTGAAGTTTTCTAAAATATGCGTCTTTCTCAAATATGGTGAAAGAGAATTATTTTTGAATTGATTTTTCATTTTGGATTAAATCAAAGGCTATATATTTTTCAATGTTGTAATTGCAATAAACAGATACCCAGTCAAATTGACCTTGACAATTATTTTCAAGAAAATAAAAAGTATTATTTGCATCAACAATAAGATCGATAGAACCTGTGTTTATACTTTTAATTTTGAAAAATTTTTTTATTTTTTTCTGGATTGTTAAAGGTAATGAAAAAGGGATGTATCTTTTAGGCATTTCAGAAGTTGCTATTCTGAAGTCTATCTGTTCACTTCCCTTATTATCTGAAAATATTGCCATAGAAAACATTTTATCTTCATATACAAAAACTCTCACTTCGAAAATTTTATCGATAAACTTCTGAAACAGACATAAATTAAAGTTATCGTTTAATGTATCTAATTCATTTAATTCTAAAAGCATTGTTTCTCTTCCAATAGCAACAAAATAATCATCTTCAATTTGAATGGGATTTTTAATACTTTTTGTGATAATTTTGCCTCCGTTCCTACTAATAAATTCAATTAACTTTGTTTTGTTATTAGTGACAAGTGTATCTGGAATATTAAATCCGGTTTTTCTTGCAAAATATAAATCTAAAATTTTATTATGTTGTTCCTCATCAGTAAACTCTCCTATATATTTTCCTTCATTTTTTGAAATTTTTTCCCATGCTTTTAATATCAGATTGTCGTCTAATCTAATTTCATTTTTGTAAGGGAAAAAATTTAACTCATCAGGAAAAGTATTTAGCTTTGCCCTTCTATGAAAAGTATTGTCAGATAATCCTTCAATAGACTTATCATTTATTTCAAACGTAAAATCACTGTAAGTTTCAACATTATTTCTTTCAACATTATATCCTAAAAATAGAATCCATTCTATTATTTTGTCTGATGTAATATCTAATTCCTCTGTAATTAGTTGAATCATAAAGATTTTATTTTAGAAAAAATATGATCACGAAATTTTTTTTCATTTATTTTATATTCTTTGGGAATATCTATATTGTATATAATTTTATCATAATATAAAGGTGGTAAGCCTACTTTCTCTCTAAACAGGTCTACTTCTTCAATATTTTCTATAGGAAACAATTCATACTGTGTATTTGTTCCAAATCTTTGTTTTCCTGAGCGGGAAATATTATATTCATCTTCAAATGCCGCAAAAAAATCTCTTTCAATATTTCCTTTATCTATTTGAGATGTAATGTATGGCTTGAAGAAATTCCAAATAAAATTATTTTCTCCATAAGTTAATCGATGATGCCAGAGCAATATCCATCCATTTTCGAAATATCCATACTTTTTTGTTATATCAATATATTCCTGAATGTTTAATGAATCAGTATTTTTCATCAGTCCCAGTTTTAATTTTTCAAAATTTTTATCCTGAAAGTGTATATACTTACTATATTTATTAATACTCAAACTATCTTTATTATTAACTGCATCAATATATTTTTGCAACATTTCACCACTCTGTTCCTCATTAACTCCTAGGTAATAGTTTGGAAGTGATCTAACGTATTGATCTTTAGTAACAAGATTTTCAACTTCTATGAAAGTAGAAATGCTTTTCAAATTTGTATAGTATTCTTTTACTAAACTTTTATAGATTTTGTTAATATTTTTAATTGATTTCGAATTTTTATATGGTTGTAATGGGGAGTAACTGTTTATAAGGTCTAATGGAGTATTGTATTTGGTTATAGCTTCTTTTAAAAAACAATCTGCAATTTTTAAATTATTCAATTTTAAAGCTACACCAGCCGCAGTTAGCAACTCGTAAGAAGTTTGCGGAGGTGCATATTTAAATGCTTTTGTAAAATAACTCAAAGATTGAGAATATTCTTTATCGTATAAACTAACTTGCGCAGCATAAATTAGAGAGTTTCTTTTATCTCTATTGTTTTGTGCAAAGCATACCTGTGTAAATAATACAAAAAAAGTTAAAAATTTACTAATCATAATAAATATTAAAATCAACTATATCGCAATGGACATAGTTGATCATTGTTATTTTTAGTTACAAACGGTTTGTGAGCAAGAACTAAACGTTTCGTTTTTATCTAGTTTTCCGTTGTTATTGTTATCATAATAACCGTCGGTAGTTATCGTTGTACAGCCATTTTCTTTTCTAACATCAGTAGATGTTTGAATATAACGGCTACCACAGATAACAGACATTTTCGTTTTGTTTAAAATTTTAATTTCTTTTTTCATCTTTTTAATTTAATTGCAATTAATTTCACTACATGTTGTTTTAACTTCGCCTTTGTCCATCTTTCCATTACCATTCGTGTCATTATATCCATCAATTGTAGTTTGAACACAAGTCCCCCCATCAGGAGACTGAATATTTCTTGTACTTGACGAAGTCTGAATCCATTTTCCTCCAGTAAGAATTGACATTTTTGAGGTACTAATTTTCTTGTTTTCTAAATTTTTAACTTTCTTGTTGTCCATTTGTTTAATTTTTAAAATTAATAAATTTCTTTTTGTCATATAATCCCTGACATGGGCTTTTTTGCTGATCAACTTTGTTAACAATTTTCATAGTGCGCAATATGAAAATAAATATGGGTCATTGTGTTTTTATCCTGAGCAAAGATGCCATAAAAGAAAGTAATTTTGCAAATGTTAGGTTTATAGATTCAAGAATTTATACTTCTAAATTCTTGAATCCACAATATATAAGTAATTGAAAATCATCACATTTCACGGCGCAGCAAGTCTTATGATTCAATTTCTTTCAAATAAGTAGAAAGGGTAGTTCCCGCTCTTTTTTTGAAAGCTAAATTAAAAGAAAACTCGTTATTATACCCTAATTCTTCGACAATGAATGGAATTTTATATAAAGAAAATTTTCTATCAGTAGCTAACCTATTTATTGCATAATCTATGTGATGGTAATTCATATAAGTTGCTAATTTTTTTTCTTGTAAATATTAATTTCAGATAAATATTGAGTATTTGTTTTAAACTTTTTCCTAAACTGATTATTAATTCCTGATTAAGTAATAGTAAGCTGTGGAAGAAAAAACATTGTTTGACAGCAAATATTCATTCCTGCCTTGTACGAAATGATTAAAAACCACAATCCTGTAGAAGTATTTCTATCTCTACTGTCGAAAAGTATCTTTATACTTTATGTAAAAAAGATTGCTAATCTGAAAGGAATATCTCCGCCTGGTTTTCAGGGAGGGAATTTTTTGAAAAAATTGAATTTCTTTTACATTGGTCTTAGCAATACAAAATTTCAAGGTATTGCTTTCACTGGGAATAAAACGAAAGTAATAATTTGTAATGTTTCATCGCCATTAAACCTACAGGATATACAGTATATTGTGTTTTTGTTATATACAAAAAGCAGGTACGTCATGCCTGCTTTTGTTTGAATTTTTATTAGATACGAAAGACCGAATACATCAATTTCATTATAAACAAAGTAATATATAAAACTAATTCAATCATATGATAAGTTTTTAATTATTCATTTAAGATTATTCTCAGGGTTTTGATGATAATAATGAAAAGAATGGTTTTTCTAGCTTAAATTATGAATAATAATTTTCTACTGTTATTTTGAGAATACAAATTCCAATATCATCTGGATAGATTAAAATTATAAACCAAAATTCATTTCAAGCATTAAATATCTCGGAAATAAAGAATATTCTGTAGTGTACTTAGAATAGCTTGTAATAGCAATTTCTTTAAACTTTCTTGTATTAAAAAGGTTATTTCCTATTAGCGAAAAAGAAATATTTTTATTGTATTGATAACTAATTTTGAAGTCTAAAAAATTATAAGAATTTTCTTTATTGAAATAACCATTAAATGAGTAATAGTTATTTTTTAGTTCAAACTTTGTTTTTTCATTTATTATAAAGAGAAGTTCCAAGAATGCCTGCTGATTAAGAATTTTACTTTGTTGCTGATCAGTATTAATTTTTGAAACATTTAAATTTGTTCCAATACTATAATTAATGCTTTTTTTCCAACCGGATTTTAATTGAAAACCTATTTTACTATAGGATGAAAAAACTTTCCTAAAATTACTATTGTCTAATTGATCTTCATATTTTGATGTCCCAATGGTGTATAAAATTTTAAAATTAGAATGTATTACTTTTAAATAATAATTAAGATCTGTAGAAAACAGATAATCATTTCTGTCTTTCAGAAGTAGCAAATCAGAACTGGTGTACTCCTGATTAATTTTATATTTATATGACAGGTAGTCATGATAGTTGGTGTAAGATCCATACAGATTTATAAACACTCTGTCATTCCAGTTTCCATAAGTATATTTAAGTGATACACCAGAGTTTTTCAAATAATCAAAATCATTAATTCCGCGAACTAAGCTTCTTGGGTTTTCGCTAAAATAATTGGGAAGCATATCAATAATACCAGTACTATTTCTTGATAAAAATAAAGAAGAGCTTATCTTTCCTTTGTTGTGTACTACCCAGGAGAAATTTAGAGTAGGAATAAGAAAAAAATATTCTTTTTGCTTATAAGCTTCATTTTCAAATCTATTACTTACATAGTGAATATCCAATTGTGGATTTATCTTAAATTTTCCAAATGATGAAGTATATTTTAAAAATATGCCAAAATCATTACTATTATTTTTAAAATCATTTCGATAATTGTCAGGAAAAATAAAATTAGATAAATCCTTTTCAAAACTCATAATATTACTGAAATTTTGTTTTGTATTATGATTGTAAAATGATAGATCCCAAAGACTTTCATTTTCAGTCCTATAGAGTAATTGTGAAACGATTCCTAAAAATTGGAGTTTAGAATTCGAATTCTGACTAAAATTTTGAATATTCCCATAATTTATAAATAACTCATTGAAAAAAAACTGATCAGAAAAGCTATAATCTGAAATACTTTGATCTAAAATTCTTACACCATTTAACCAAACTAACTTTTCATTTATTTTTTTTGTAAGCAATATATTGCTATCAACCGAATGATTATGAGTCTTTTGATCTACATTCCAAGGCAATCCATTAAGGGTTTGATTCTCATTTTTATTATTTTGCCAATAATCAATATTACCGGAATATTTAAGCACCATTTTTTTTGAAATATCATACTCAAAATCCCACTTATTAAAATAATCTGTCTTTTTTGAATTTCTGTAAAAATTTTCAATGTTGGTAAATTTTTTGTCTCCTAAAATATAGTCTGTCGTAGATGCTTTGCCAAAATTAAATTTTTCAAAACTTCCCAAACTTATTACTTTTAGCTTCATTTTTTTACTTAAATTAAAAATAGCATTTGCTGAGACTAGTTTATCATTATTAAATTTCGCTTTTTGCGAGCCAAAGGGAAGATAAATAAAATTATTAACTCCAAATTTGTAAGATTCAGTATCAATATTTATGAATCCTGGTTCATCCTGCATTGAAGGTTTTATGAGATGGTTTATATCTCCTATATTGTCAACACCTATAGTGTTCATACTGCCTATAAGAAAAAATTTTGCATTTCTTCCAAATTTTGTTAGTGTTAACTTTTCTGAATAAAAATCTTCTGGAAAAAAAGAAGCAGATACATCTGTATTTCCAAACCAGTCTCGTTTAGCACCGTCTTCTAGTGTAAGATTTAATGAAACTTTTTCGGAGTTTTCGACACCTTTTAGTAATTTGTTATTAGAATAATTTTGCAAAATCTGGACTTTTTCGATAGGCTTCACAGGCATATTTTTAGTAAGGAGAGTATATCCTTTCTCAAAGAAATCATCATTTTCTACCATTATTTTTTCAATCTCTTTTCCACCAACTGTTATTTTACCATCACTTTCCACCGTAATACCGGGTAATTTTCTTAAAAGATCTTCTACATTTTTTTCTGTCCCATTTAGAAATGATTTTGCGTTCATTTCTATAGTATCAGCTTTTATTTTTATGGGTTTAGAGGCCGTAAGAATGACTTCTTCAATCTTTTGTTCTTTTTCTTGATTTAAACTGTAATTTTTTTTTAAATCTCCTGCGAGAGTAAAAACATCTTCAATTTTGGTGTAGCCAATTGCATTTACACTGATTTTATAATTCCCTTCTTTGACATTAGATAACATATAAAACCCTTTATCATTAGTAAGAACATAATCTATTGTTTCATCAGTTTCTGTATCTATTAACGATACGATTGCTCCAGATAAAGGATTTTCCTTCTCTTTATTGATTGTTCCGGAAATTGATTGTGCATTAAATTTAAACAACGCAAATAATAACGTTATAAAAAACAATTTATAACAAAAAACAGACAAACAACTTTGTCCGTTAAAAATGATTATTTGTGTTTTTACCCCTATTCCCATTCAAATTTATTTTCTATCATTCCTCTGGCATTTCCTCCTATTGTTTCCACTTTACCCAATTTTGCTCCGTTAGGAAGCTGTATTTTACTTAATATAATACTTTGATCTTCGTCATTATTATCATCAATTTTTTTAACCAAATCCTTAATGCCAATTTTTGGTAATGATTTTATGTATTTTGAACTGTAGTCTGGTGTTCCATTAAAGGGATATTGTATGTTTTTAACAACCCAATATCTGTAATTTATTCCTACTGTAGTAATTTCTAAAATTAGCCCAGGTAATCCCTTAAATTTGTAAGGTCCAATGGACACTGGTATTTCTTGAGTATAATACGCTTCAATATTGGTACCTCTAAATGTTGCGGTAGCCTTCTTGCAAGTGTATTTACCTATTTTTTTTGTTTCCTTATATTTTAGATTCCATTTTATTGGTGGAGGATTATCGGATACTATGTAATTCGTTTTCTTTATTTGATAGGTAAAATATGTATTATTTTTACTTATATCATCAATCAAAATATTTCTATACCTTTTAACGCCTTTATCTTTTTCAATAGTAACATCTGAGCCGTATTCTCTTGGTTTGTATTTTTTTTCAAGAATAGAATCCACTATGCTAACCTTATAGCCATTGTTTAAATACACCTCTTCTTCAGTCTCAAACGCTTCAGAAGGTCTGTAAGCATAGGTTACTTTTATGTTTTGAGAAAATGATAATGCATATAATAATACGCATAAAAAAAATGATTTGTATAGTAATTTCATTACAATATTATTTATTAAAATAAAAATTAGAGCTTTCTAAATTCCAAATAATAAGTCATTTAGAAGCTCTAAAATGTTTTTACAGATTAAGACCGGCAATAAATGCTGCCTTTATAGCGCCACATTGTGCTTGTGCTAAAGTCGGATCATCACCACCGTCAACTTCAAATGGAAAAGTCTGTATTTTAACACTTCCGTCAGCATACGTAGTTTTAACAGTAATTATGCATAATCTTCTAGCTGCAGTTGAATCAAAATTGAAAGATTCTTTTAGTTCTGTAGTTGCAGTATTTACCGAAGGGACATTCTCTGAATTTGAAGTTGTAGCAGCTAGCGCCGAACCTGAGATCATTAGTGTAGCAAAAGCTCCTAATATAAATTTTTTCATTTTCTTAAATTTTTGTATTAAATAACTTACTTGTCATATAATCCCTGACATGGGTTTAACAAATAACATTTTATACTTACAATTTTATACTGCGCACATACAAAATCCAATATTTATGTTTTTTGTTGAAGCAAAGATGCTATAAAGAAAACCGGCTTACAAATGGTAGATTTATAGATTCAAGAATTCACCTATCTAAATTCTTGAATCTATAAAATCTAAATACCTAAAAACCAGTATATTTCATAATATTACACTTCTTGTTTTTCAATTTCTTTCAAATAAATAGAAAGGGTAGTTCCTGTTCTTTTCTTGAAAGCTAAAGTAAAAGCTTGCTCGTTGTTATATCCTAAGTCTTCGGCAATGAATGGAATTTTATATGAACGAAATTTTCTATCGATAGCTAATCTGTTTATTGCATAATCTATGCGAAGATCATTTAAATACGTTGCAAAGTTTTTTCCTTTGTAAATATTAATGATTTCTGATAAATATCGAGTATTTGTTTTTAAACTTTTTGCTAAACTGGTTAAGGTAATACCTTTCTTAAGAAAAAGTTCTTCATTCTCAAAAAACTGCAATTCTTTTAAAATAGACTGTACAACATCTTCAGAAATAGTTTTAGCTAATTTATTCTCTATTTTCCCAATATTTTCTTCTATCATTTTATGATTGTCAGTCCCAATATCTGAAATATCAGAAAGTAGTTCTTCGGGTATAGATTTTTCATTTATTTCCGCATTTTGAGATGAGATTTCAGGTAGCTTATTATTTATAACTTCTAAATTTCTTTTTGCAATACTATTAATTAAATCTTGTGCAATTTTTATCTGCTTTTTTTCTGTTTTTTTTGATTTATAATATAAATATAGTACCACTAAAAGAAGTAATATTAAAATACTAATAGAAGAATATAAAATAGTCTTCCTATTCTTTAAATCATTAATAATATCCTCTTTTTCCTCCAAAAGCTTAGGTGTATCATATTTTCTTGGTAGCTCCATTGATAAGTATGTAAACTGCTCATCCAGCTTTTTATCAACTTTAAAAAAGCGATCGATAAAATATAATTGTTTTTCTTTATCATTCTTTTGTTTGGAATAGTTGATAAGATACATATAAACTTCTCGAAGTTCAAGAAATGTAACGCTATTTTTTTTAACATTAGAATCTAATAAAGTAAAATACTCAAATGCTTTATTGTTCTCTCCTAATCTAATGTAAACCTTCCCTAAACTGTACAAAATATAATTGACATTGTTATCGTTGATATTCGAAAAATAATTATAAGACTTTAGCAGGTTCTCTTTAGTATTTTTATATTTGCCTCGTTTAAGATCTAGCACTCCAGATAAGTACAAATATTGATTAAGAGTATATTGATTTTTATTAAGACGAAGCGATTTTAATCCTTCGTTAATGAAAATGGCTGCCGAGTCAAGTTTGTTGATTTCTAAGTAACAATTTACTAAACTTACACGAGTTTGATCTTGCTGATATTTGTCTGCGGTAAATTTTTCATTATATAAATAGTATCTAAATGTTCTTGCTGCCTCTAAATTCTTACCTATATAACAATTTAAATATGCAATATTCATATTTGTAGCGTCAATCAATTCTTGATTCTTATTAATTTTTGCGTACTTTAATCCTAATATGTAATTGTCCAAGGAAAATTTAAGCTTATCATATTTGTAGTAGAGATTACCTTTCAGTAAATATACCTTAGCCATTGAAATATTATTTGAAGACTTTTTAGACATTATAATCATACTGTCTAGGTATCTTATAGCATTATTAAAGTTCTCACTAAGATGTGCAATTATATAACCTTGTGTAATTTGTTCATCATTTCTTTCGTGCTTAGCTTTTTTTATGTAGAAACTAGCAATAGCTTTAGATTCAACAACTTTATCGCTATTATAATAATCGTAAAAGCTGTCTCTCAATTCTGTATAATTATACTTTCTTAAAACATTCTCATTTAATGTATTTTGTGCGAATATACAATCAAACCCAAGTGATAAAAATAAAAGAATCCAAAATTTAAGTCTCATCATTTGTTAATATATTTTACAAAAGTATAATTTTAATTGATATAATTAAAAAACATGGAAAAAATTGAATTTCAACACCTTAGCATTATAAATTTATAAATCTATATTCTACAATTTTTGTTAATCTAAAAAATATCACTTTATTTGTCATGAATTTTTAAAATAAATATCAAATGAAAAACGCAAAAAAACAACCAGAAAAGAAATTGTCTTTAAAAAAATTGCAAGTAATTAAAATTAGTAATATGAAAGCAATTAATGGCGGTTATGGTGGTCAAGGATTAGAACTTTATGGTGATGGTGAACCCACTCCTCCAATAAGACAAAATCCCAGTTCTCAATGTAATGACAAATAAGAAATGAGAAAAATAATATTTATCATTATCTGTCAATTAATTATTTTTAAGGTTTTTGGTCAAAAAACAAATTTAGCTGCTTCACAATCTATAGCAGAAAACTATTTTGGTGTTGAGATTGTCGATGAATATCGAAACTTGGAAGATTTAAAGAACCCTCAAACCATTGACTGGATGAAGTCTCAAACAAATTATTCTAACTCTGTATTGAATAAAATTCCTTTAAGGGATTATTATATGCAAAAACGAATGGAGTTTGATAAAAGACAGGGATATTCTATTTCAAATTTAAAAATTACTGATAATGATAAATATTTTTATTTGAAAAGAAATGCTAATGAGAAAATAGCAAAACTATATCATAAGCATGGCTTCTTCGGAAAAGAAGAATTATTATATGATCCTACTAACTATAGAAGTAGTGAACAGAATCACAGTTTTATAATAAATTATATAAGTCCAAGTTGGAATGGTAATAAAATTGCTATTTCTATAACTGAAAAAGGTAAAGAATTGTCGGACATAATTATAATGGATGTAAAAACAAGCTATATCCATCCTGAAGTTATAAAGAATGTAGCCCCCGCCACTTTAGATGGCGTAAAATGGCTAGATGATAACAGCGGCTTCTTTTTTGTTTCATTTTCTACTATTGATTCTTCATCTCCGGATTTCTATAAAAATACAAAAACCGTTTTATATAAAATTGGTGACAATCCTGATGTAAAATTGGACGTGTTTTCTTCCCAAAACAATCCGGAACTAAATATTACAGAGGATCAGTTTCCAATGATATTGGATTTTGATTTAAATGATGAATATTATTTAGGAATGCTTGTAGACTTAGGATTTTATAGAAAAACATTTATAATTAAAAAAAAGGATTTGCTGGCAGGAAAAAAAAATTGGAAACTTCTTTCAGAACCAGATGATAAAGTGAAAAATTTAGAATTGGTAAAAGGCAATGGTATTTTTTTATCAAGTTATAATACTTACTTTAATAAATTATGTAAAGTAGATCTTAACAAACCGGATTTTAAAAATGCAATAGTTTTAGTTCCCGAAAAAAAACATGAAATCATCAAAAGCTTTAGAATTACAAAAGATGGTATTTATTATACTACAACTAAGAATGGTATAGAAGCTAAATTGTATTTATATAGCCACGGTAAAGATAACTATATAAAACTCCCTTATCCTTCAGGAAATATTGATTTAGAATCTAAAGGCGAAAATTATTCTGACATTTGGATAACTTGTTCAGGTTGGGCAAATGACAGGCAGAGGTTTAAGTACGATCCAAAAAATAAAAGTTTCAAACCTGAAAATCTAGTACCTTTAATTGAGTACCCTGAGTTTAGGGATATAATAGCAAAAGAGTTAATTGTAAAAGCCAGAGACGGAGAAGAAATTCCATTATCTTTAATTTATAATAAGAATATCAAAATGAATGGAAAAAACCCTTTGTTAGTAGAAAGCTATGGATCATATGGAGTATCTTACAATCCATATTTTGCCAAGAGTTATCTATTATGGGCAAATCAGGGAGGCATAATGGCAATTGCTCATGTTAGAGGAGGAGGAGAAAAGGGAGAAAAATGGCGATTAGGGGGATATAAAGAAACAAAGCCTAATTCATGGAAGGATCTTATAGATTGTACAGAATATTTAATAAAAGAAAACTATACATCAAAAGATAAAGTGGCTATTTGGGGAGGAAGTGCTGGAGGAATTACAGTAGGCAGAGCGATGACAGAAAGACCAGATTTGTTTAAAGCTGTTATTGCGGAAGTAGGAGTAATGAATCCTCTTAGAGATGAAGTAACACCAAATGCGCAACCAAAAGAATTTGGAACAGTTAAGGATCCAAAAGAATTTAAGATACTTTTAGAAATGGATTCTTATCATCATATTAAAAAAGGAGTAAAATATCCTGCAACATATATAACCGGAGGAATAAATGATGATAGAGTAATCGTTTGGGAACCTGTAAAGTTTGCGGCTAAGCTTATGGCGAATAACTCTTCTTCAGATCCGATATTATTAAAAATAGATTTTGATGGAGGACATGGAGCTAATATTCCTACAAATCAGTTTTATTCCAATTTGTCAGATATTTTTGCTTTTGCTTTCTGGCAGTTAGGACATCCTGATTACCAGCCAAAAGAAAACTAAAATGTCTCGGTTCCCTTATCAATTTTTTGACGAGTTCGTTGTTCGCACTCCTTTATTTTCATGCAGAGATTTTCAGGAAACAATCAGTAAATCTCAAATTCCAGGAAACAAGATCAGAGAAATTTGTTCTGATCCCATATTTCAGGAAGCGCTTTATTTAGCTTCACCCCATCTTCATCTTGAAGTCATAAAATGGCTCAATTCTGAAAGAGAACCTGTATCAAAAGACTTTGAAAAATTAAAAAACACAATACTAAAATATTACAGCCGGATGAGTACTCGCTGTACGCCGTTCGGCTTATTTTCCTCAGTAGGCTTAGGAAAGTTTTCAGAAGAATTAATGCCTTTTAATAAAGATGATGCTAAAGAATCAGCAGATGCCCTGATCCGCGATACCAAGCTGGATATGCATTTCCTTGTTTCTCTGGCTCAATACTTTGAAAAAAGCCCGGAGATAAGAAACAGGCTTTCGTTTTACCCTAACAACAGTATTTATAAGGTAGGCAATAAAATCCGCTATATAGAATATCAGTACACGTCGGGAAAAAGAGAATATATTATTTCCTCTGCTCCGCTTTCTGAAGAACTGGAGCAAATAATAAATTTTTCCAGACAGGGAAAAACAATACAGCAGATTGCAGAAATACTAATCAGTGAAGAGATCGAAGGTTCATCAACTTCGCAGAAGCAAATAACAAGAGAAGAAGCTGAAGAATTTATTGAAGAACTCATCGATAATCAGGTTCTTGTAAGTGAACTTGAACCGAATGTTTCCGGAGATGATTTCTTCGACACGATTCTTTCTGTTCTGAATAAAATAAATGCAGAACATGAAGTACAGGTTTTAACATCAATTAAGAAAAAGCTTGAAGAGTTGGATCATACTATTGGAAATCCCATTTCTATTTATACAGAAATTGAAGAACTGATCCGTTCTTTTACAATAGATTATGAGCAGAAATATTTGTTTCAGACAGATCTTTATCATGGAGCAGAGTTTACATTACCACCAGTCTGGAAAAAAGAATTAAAGAAAGGAATCTGTTTTCTTAATAAAATAACGCTACCACAAAAAGAAACTCAGCTTGAGCAATTTAAAAGAGCATTTTTTGAAAGGTTTGAAACTCAGGAAGTCCCTTTGTTAAATGCTCTTGATACTGAGATTGGTGTCGGATATCTTCAAAATAATTCGGCAAAGGGAATTCATCCTTATCTGGAAGACCTGAAGTTTCCGGGTTCCGGAAAAAAACAGGATTTACAGTTGATACTTAATTCTATTCACAGGATTCTAAATGAAAAACTGCAGGAAGCTTTATTAGAACAACAATATAAAATTGAACTTTCAGATAACGACTTCAAAGACTTCGAAGAAGAGAACTGGGATGATCTTCCGGCTACAATTTCTTTTATGGCTGAAATTTTTTCAGAAGGAGATCAGGAAAAAATGATACTGAACGGCAGTACCGGAAAAAGTGCAGCCAATCTTTTGGGAAGATTCTGTTCAGACAAATCGGAAGTGAAAGATTTAACAAAAAATATTGCTAAGAAAGAAGAAGCGTTGTATAAAGATTATATTCTTGCAGAAATTACTCATCTTCCGGAAGCAAGAATAGGAAATATTGTAAGAAGACCTACTTTAAGGGAATATGAAATTCCTTTTCTTGCACAATCTGTTTTATCTGCTGATTACCAAATTTCGGCAGAAGATCTTTTTATCTCTGTAAAAAATAACAGGATCGTTTTACGTTCAGGGAAATTAAACAAAGAGGTTAAACCCTATCTCACTAATGCCCACAATTACTATAACAATACTTTACCGGTATATCATTTTTTGTCTGATCTCCAGTCGCAGGACATCAGATCCGGACTGTATTTTAATTGGGGCGGATTGGAACAGATCTATAAATTTCTCCCGCGTGTTGAGTACAACAATATCGTTCTTTCAAAAGCACAGTGGAAAATCACAGAAAAAGATCTTGCTTTTTTATCTGAAAAAAATCTAAGCAATGATAAGATTATTTCGGAACTGAAAGACTGGAGACTGAAACGAAAAATTCCTCAATGGATTCAATTGGTGAAATCCGACAATACTTTATCCGTCAATCTGGAAAACGATGATATGGTAGCTGTTTTTTTACAAACGGTAAAAACAGAAAAGTCGGTTGTTATTGAAGAATTTTTACACAATCAGTATGATGATTTCAGGCGGGAATTCATATTTCCCATGTATAAAGTAAAATAAAAAGCACTATATAAATGATGAAAAGAAAATTTGCTCCGGGAAGTGAATGGTTATATCTTAAAATTTACACAGGAATAAAAACGGCAGACCTTATTTTAGAAGAGTCTATAGAGCCCTTGGTAAAATATTTTCAGAAAGAAAATTATATTCGCAAATGGTTTTTTATCCGATACAATGACCCCAAACCTCACCTGAGGGTAAGGTTTATGCTGACTGATATCCAAAACTACACTGAAGTTTTAAAAAGTATTAACGCTTCTCTTCAAAACTTTACACAAAGCGGGGAAATTTCGAATATTGTAATATATACTTACAAAAGGGAAATCGAACGTTATGGAGAAAATACGATGGAAGATGCGGAAGTTTTCTTTTATAGAAACAGTGAGTTTACTCTGCAATGTCTACATTATGACGATGAGGAAAAGATTATTGTCAGCCTTTTTTTGATTGACGAGATGCTTAGTAAATTAAATCTTTCAGTTCAGGAAAAGTTGGAATGGATGAAAGATTTTAATGATGCTTTTAAAAGAGAATTCAATGCCGATAAAAAACTTAATTCTCAATTGGATAAAAAGTACAGAGAGTTTAAACCCAAATATTTGGATTTCTTGAGTTCAGACGAATTTTTGGAAGAGAGGAGTGCTTTTTTATCACATATTGAAGAATACAACGCTGCTTTACAAAATCTCCTTCATCACAATGAAAATCAATCTTTAAGAATTTCTTTGAGAAACTTCTTTCAAAGCATATTCCACATGAATATCAACAGGCTTTTTGTTTCTAATCAACGATTGTTTGAGATGATTATTTATGATTATTTGGTGAGATATTATAAATCAGAAAACTTTCACCATCTTTGGCAAACATCATAATAGATCCGAATATATAAATATAGTTGGTTAAAGGATTTTACAAAAATGTGGCTCAAATATACCATGCTTAAAACATTATGACTATAAAGCCTAATCTGATCAAATAAAATTCTGCAATTTGGGATCTAAATAAAAACTAAATTCGTTGTGATGTTTTAAAAACACAAAGATCATGTTTTCAACTACTTACCTATTGTTTGTCATTATACAACTTGTTATTTTTGTTTAAATATCACAAATGAAACAGGAAGATTTTGACAAACTGAGTAAAAAACTTCTTTTAATTGCTCCCAATGAAATTAAGATCAGACAGAAGTTTATCTATAAGCGGTTTTTTATTTTCGAACACGAAGAATTGGGAACAATAGGAAGGATATCCCTTAGAAAAAAAGACTTTAACCGGGAAAGTATTTTTGTATGTGAAATTCATACAGGCAATAATGATCCTACTAGGTCAAAAAAGGAAAAACTGCTTTTCCGTTACTGGATAAGATTTCAGAAAGAGCAGAATTTCTATTTCCAGATAACCATACTGAAGAGGATGAAATTTTATAAAAACGAGAATCTTTGTTCTACTCATTATATTCTTTTCAAAAATTGTAAACTTAAAAAAAAATTAGTAGCTTAGTGTTTTGAGATGCAGGACTGCATCGATAATTAATTTTTTTTCATCATTTGTGTTTTTTAAAGAGACTGCCTTTTGAGACAGCCTCTTTTTTTATTACTGACTGCTAATTCTTAAAAGTCTACATAGTTGTTCCTTAAAATCTATTTAACACATTGAATATTAATACATTAATTACTAATTTATTTGTATTTTTTCACCAATCTTCGTATCTTAAAGCTTTAAAACCTTGCAAATATGTTAGGAAAAAATCCCAAAAAGCAGCCAGAGTTATTTCGTCCGATGTTGGTAGATTTTATCGACAATAAACATGAACTTGTCTTACTTTCAGAGAAAATAGACTGGGATTATTTCGAGAAAGAATTTTCTCCGCTTTATTCTAGAGCGGGCAATCCGAGCCATCCGATTCGTTTCATGGTGGGCTGTTTGCTTTTGAAACATCTTTATAATTTGGGTGATGAGACTCTTGCTTTAGCTTGGATTATGAACCCTTACATGCAGTATTTTTGTGGAAGGGTTTTCTTTGAACACCAATTTCCTTGTGACCCGAGTAATTTTGTTCACTTTAGAAAGAGAATTGGCGAAAAAGGCATCGAGAAAATCTTTTCCTACAGCGTAAAAATGCACGATGCAAAGACCGGTACCTCGAATTTTGTGATATCGGATACTACGGTTCAAGAGAACAATACCACTTTTCCTACGGATGCAAAGCTTTGCAAAAAAGTAATCGATTATTGCAATAAAATAGCCCAAAACGAAGGCATAAAGCAAAGGCAGCGCTACACGAAGATCAGCAAACAGATGGTTCGAAACACCTATAACGGCAAACATCCAAAACGGGCAAAAACGGCAAGAAAGTCTCAAAGACAACTCAAAACCATTGCTATGAGGCTGATTCGTGAATTGGAGCGTAATTTTAATACAGAACAGAGAGAATTTTATAAAGATTTAATAAAACTTTATACCAAAGCAGTCACTCAAAAAAGAAACGATACGGATAAAATCTACAGCATCCACAAGCCATTTACCCGATGTATTGCCAAAGGAAAAGCTCATAAGCAATATGAGTTTGGCAATAAAGTAGGCTTGATAACCACTGCTAATGAAGGCAAGAAAATTATTCTCGGCATTAAAGCATTTTTACAAACGCCTTATGATGGTCACACCATTGAGCCACTTTTGGAGCAAATGGAAAACAGCGGTCAAAAACTTCCAAAAGAACTCGTTTACGACCGTGGTGGAAAGGGAAAAGCCGAGATAAAAGGCGTTAAAATCTCCATTCCATGCACTCCGAGAAAAGCAGACACTCCTTATCAGAAACAGACAAAACGAAAAAAGTTCAGAACCAGAGCAGCAATAGAGCCAATCATCGGACATCTGAAAACTGATTTCAGGTTGGCTCAAAATTACTTCTCGGGAGAAGCGGGGCCACAAATCAATGCTTTATTATCAGCAACCGCTTGGAATATGAAGAAAATGATGGAAATTTTCAAAAAGAAAATTATTTTCTATTTTTCAAACTTACTTCATTTTATTATTTATTGGGTTTTCTATAATAAAAAATTGAAATTCAGAGCTTGTTAAGGAGCGACTAATTATTAAAAGGGATAGTTTTAAAACGTAAATCATTGAATAAATGTGTGTTATAAAAGTTTAAATAACGTAAGTTGTTCTCTATCAAACCATTCGAAATTTCGAATAGTTTTTTGTATAATTCGTATAATTCTTTTAAGAAAGGATATAAACGAAAATATAGCTAACTCAATATATTAAGTCAAGTGATAAATTTTTGAAAAAGTTCATACGGATCACACCTTACCTTTCTTCTCATGCTTTTAGCCTGTGCCCACTTCTTTTCAATAGGATTTAAATCGGGGCTGTAAGGAGGCAGAAACAGAATAGAATGTCCACTTTTTTCTATGGCAGCAATACTATCGGATCTTTTATGGAAGGTTGCATTGTCCATTACCAGAACTGAATTTGCAGGAATCGAATGAAGGAGCTCCTGAGTTACCCAGGCATGGAAAACATCGGCATTGATATTTCCTTCAAACAATCCTACATTGAGGATATTAAAATCCAGAATAGCTCCAATGGCGTTCACTCTTCCTTTATTATGCCAGTCTTTAACCCCGTAAGATCTTGTTCCTTTTAAGCTATAGCTGTAATCCCTTGGTGCATCGG
>NZ_QEHP01000123.1:81823-84043 GCF_003094695.1 Chryseobacterium sp. HMWF035
GCTCCAATGGCGTTCACTCTTCCTTTATTATGCCAGTCTTTAACCCCGTAAGATCTTGTTCCTTTTAAGCTATAGCTGTAATCCCTTGGTGCATCGGTAGCAAAACCACTCTCATCAATATAGATAATGTTTCTTTGTTCCAGCTGTTGATAATGAAACAATTGATTTTGAAATTCAGCTCTTTTCACAGGATCAGACTTGGGATGAGTCAGTGTTTTTTTTAACACTTATATTTAAACGTCTAAGGGCATAGAGAACACAGTTGGGACTGACTCCAAAGAAAGCCGCTCTTTCATACTGGTAAGCATCAGGAAATTCTTCTACATGTTTCTTTAAAGCTTCCATATCGATCTTAGTAGCGGGTTTATTTCTTTTCCCAACAGGAATAAGGTTTTGCTTCCAGCGGGAAAAGGTTCGGGTACTTATTCCAAAACGTTTACAAACAGCCTGATCAGTAAGCTTTTCCTGTTCTTTTATTTTAAATACTTGTTTACGAAAATCTAAACTATAACTCATATAGCGAAGATAAGACTTTTTATAATGAGTCTGCTATATCATACTATTTACCCATGTTTTTTACCGTTTCCTGTGCTTTTGAACTCTCCATAAATACTGTTCCCATTTCTAAGCGGTTCGAGATGGTGACGAGAGGAACCATTCGAAAACATGTTTTATTATTACTGAAAATTAAAACACAAAACGATAAAGTCTGGTGGAAAAATGAACTCAGCGACTGGTATTTGAGACATCAGGATTATATTAACGAAAAAACAATTAATTTTGAAACCGAGAGATACTGGTACACCAACAAGCTTCTCAGGCGTTCGTATTTTACCATAAAACGGGCATTGCCCAATATGTTTCATTATCTGGAAAATCCAAATACTCCTAAAACGACCAATGGTATTGAGGGCTATTTCAGCCATTTAAAGAATCATCTCGACCTGCACAGAGGGCTAACATTGAAAAACAGAATCAATTTTATCAAATGATATATTTATTTTTCTAACGAAAAATAGAGTTTTTTTAGCCATAAGGTTAATCCGATAATAAATGAAAAAGGTGAGGAAAACCTCACCTTAAAACTATCGTTTTGAACATTAATCCTATTGCTAAAAAGTTGGTCTCCATCAGTGCTTTTGTCCTCTTCGGATTAACAAGTATGATTTATTAAAATATATACTGAATTTACCAACTATTTTTCAGTACATTACCAATTCTAAAACATCTTTAAGAGCTATTTTGTGATCTTTAAAAACAGACATAAATACATTGATTATCGGCTATAAATATACAAAATTTTTACAATGAAAACAATATAAATAATTGATAATAAATGTTTTGAATCTTTTTTTTCAAAATTACATTATAAAAAAGTTGGAAGAATTTTTCTTCCGACCATGGCTACCTTTCAGTGGTCTCTGTTTACTCTTTGATTAACTGTTCAAAAGATGTTGAACCATCTTTTAACGTAATTTCCAGATAATAATTTCCGGATTTCAAGTCGGAAATATTCACTTCTTTTCCATCAGCTTTTATAGTTTTCACCTTTCTTCCGGTAGATTCGAAAACATCAATAGTTCTTATTTTATCGGCATTTTTGAAATTAATGGTTTCTTTTGCAGGATTTGGATAAAGAACTACTTTTTTACTTTGTGCCACCACATCGTTAGTTGCCAAAACAGAAGTTCTTGTTAATGTTGCATAGTCTCTATCCGAACCATGATAGCCCAATCCTGTATTTCCTAATCTTCTTGCATAAAAAATATTAATGCTTGAGTTTGAATTGGTAAAGGCAAAATCTCCACTTCCTCCTGCTAAACTTCTTGTTGCAACAATGGTTCTTGTACTTCCGGAAACGGTATTGGAAGTAACTGTCCAATCTTGGGATGTATCAGCCGAAGGAGTTACACCAATTCCGCTAAATGTATAGTCTCTGTTTGCTGAAGAACTATAAATAAATCCATCAGATCCACTCGCCATTCCGCTTGATCCGAAACCAATGGCAAGCATGGAACTGCTGTCCCCCGTTAAAGTCATGGTAACCGTAGTTGGATTTGTAACAAATTGTACAGTCATAGAAGCCGTCGGTAAACTTACCGTTCCTGTCGAAAAATTCTGGGCTCCTACAGAAATCGCAAGAGCCATTGATAATGTGAGTAAAACTTTTTTCATATTTTAATTTTTAAGTAGATTAATTATTTCTTTATTGTTCGTCTG